>NZ_JBGJZU010000003.1:143767-159208 GCF_041354475.1 Microcoleus sp. | reverse complement strand
TACCGAGATTGCCTGTGGAGTAGACAAACCCTCAGAAGTCATTCTGAGACTACGCTGAAACAGGAAATAAGCATCAGAGTAAAAACATCTAACGGTGTCTAACTTTGTCTAAGTCTTATAGAGCGGAAATAGCAGATTAATAGCGGATTAACCCAGATATTAGACCTATTGCAAAAAAAATCTATGTTACAATTAAAGGTTTTGAGTTTTAGACCCACGAAGCTCACTCATAATTGTAAAGTGCTGATATAACCTGCAATCTGCTCCACTTAAGCCAAACCCTTCATTGTAGCATAAAATTATTTTGCAAGAGCTCTATTAAATTTAACTGCTCTACGGGAGCTTGATGCATAATTGGCGGCATTGCTTCCGCAACTCCCATGCAATCCTTAACTGCACTTGCCAAAGCCGCGATCGGATCGGACAATTCCAAAGCTACTCATTTTGGATCTATACTTCTGGAGCGATCGTGATTCAGCACTTACTGGATCTAGTTTGCGTCTAGTTTGCACTGAGGGCGATCGGCTGTGTTTAAAAGTTAAAACTAGCCATGCCTAAACTACTCAATTACCTCAGTATTTTCCTTATTATTTGCTTGCTGCTAATTGCTTGTCGTTCTACGACACCTCCAGCAGTAAAACAGCCTCCCTTGAAAGTAGCCTGTATCACTTTTGTAGGCTATAGGCCAGCCATCATTGCCCAAGAGAAAGGATTCTTTAAAGCACAAGGGATAGATGTAGAATTAAGCTATGTAGAATACGCCCAATTGCAACAAGCGGATTTCAGTGCAGGGAAGTATGATGGTATTGGATTGACCTTAGGCGATTTTATGATTTTGAGTGCCACACATCCAGATATGCAAACTGTGATGGTTGTGGATGAAACAACAGGGGCAGACGTGGTAGTTGCGCAACCACAAATTAAAACAGTCGCTGACTTGAAAGGGAAAAAATTGGGTGCAAATCTAGGTGGGTTTAGCGAAGTCTTTGTCACTGAGATGTTGAAAACGGCAAATCTGACGAGCGATGATGTTAACCTGGTCAAATTCGATGCTTTAGAAATTCCCCAGCGCTTACAAAGCAATAGCATTCAAGCAGGACACACTTGGGAGCCATTTCTTTCTGAAGCCTTGAAATTAGGGGCGCATATCCTGTATACCAGCAAGCAAACCCCAGGCCTGATTTTGGATTTGGTCGCGTTTCGGGGTGAGGCGATACGTTCTCGTCCCCAAGATATTCGCGCATTTGTGCGAGGCTGGCTTCAAGCCTTATCATATTGGGAAGCAAATATTCAGGAAGGAAACGCTCTCGTGAGTAAAACATTAAAGATTCCCAGCAATACACTCTCTTTAGAGGGAGTAAACCTCACTGACTTTGAGGAAAATCAAAAATTATTTCAATCAACAAATCCTAATTCTATCTACAACACGGCAAAGAAATATGCGGATTTTTTTATTCGTACCGGCAACGTAACGCGGATTCCAGAGATAGAAACTTTGTTTAATTCTTCTTTATTAAATTCACCCTCATAGTTTAAAACCATGAAGCGATCGCTTTTCAGGAGCATTCGTACAAAGTTAATCGTATCATTTCTCGTCGTAGCTCTAATTCCGTTGCTGTTGCTAGCATTTATCAACAAGCAGACAACTGAAAAGGCACTAACTGACAACGCAAAACAATCTCTATCTGCGGCTGCTATTGAAACTGCCAACAGAATAGATGGGTTTATCGATGGGAATCTCAATGCGGTGCGCGTAGAAGCAATTTTACCAGGTTTGGCAGCCTACCTCAACCTACCTTCAAAACAGCGAGAAGGCAGTCCTGAAGAGCGGTTAGCGACAGAAACATTAATCCGCCTCAGTCGGAAAGATATGCTCAATATTCTCTCCTATGCTTTGCTGGACTTAAAGGGACGGAATGTGCTTGATACGAATACACCGGATGTTGGACGAGATGAGTCCGGTCAAGATTACTTTAGAAAACCGCTGCAAACTCAGCTATCTTTTGCCTCTAACATTAAGAGATCGCCGACAATTCCTGACTTGGTTACGCTCTTCTTCAGCAGTCCTGTTCGCAATGCTAGGGGAAAGATATTAGGTATATTGCGAGTAACATACAATGCAACAGTTGTCCAACAGTTGGTAGCCCGACAAACTGAACGTGCAGGCGCGAAATCGTTTGCTATTCTTTTAGACGAACACTATATCCATCTAGCACATAGCACTTCACCTAAACTACTTTTTAAATCAATTGTACCTCTGTCACCCAATCTGGTAACTCAACTGCAACGGGAAGGGCGTTTACTTAAGTCTCCAACTAAAGAACTTGCAACTAATCTATCCGATCTCAAGCAAGCATTGGATAATAAACAGTCTTCTCTGATCGCACGATTGCCAGTAACAGATAATCAGGCTAACCTGATTGCGATCGCACGCTTACAATACAAAACTTGGTCAGTCGTCTTCGCACAGCCACTTGCCGTTGCCCTAGCACCTGTAGAAAAACAAATTCACGACACACTCATTCTATTTGCATTGATTGCGGGAGTTGTCACTATCATCGCGTTTACCATCGGACAACTCCTGACAAAGCCATTAATTTATCTCACCCAAATAGTTTCCCAGTTTACTGCGGGTGACTTAGATATCCGGGTGAAAATTAGATCTAAAGATGAAATTGGTCAACTGGCAGGATCCTTCAACAACATGGCAGAACAACTCAAAGAATCTTTTGCCACCCTAGAAAAACAAAACGAAGACTTAAAACGCCTGGACCAACTCAAAAATGAATTTCTGGCCAATACTTCCCACGAACTTCGCACTCCTCTCAACGGCATTATTGGTATCGCCGAATCCCTCATCGATGGCGTAACTGGAGAATTACCCCAAACTACACAAAAAAATATCCAATTAATTATTTCCAGCGGTCGCCGTTTAGCTAACTTAGTTAATGATATTCTGGATTTTTCTAAACTCCGACACAAAAATTTAGAACTGCAACTCAAACCTGTAGATCTCCACGCCATTACTAACTTGGTTCTCACTCTCAGTCAACCTCTGGCAAAAAATAAAAGTTTGCAACTGATTAATGCTATTCCTGAAGATTTACCTCCGGCAGAAGCTGACGAAAATCGCCTGCAACAAATTTTGTATAATCTGGTAGGCAATGCGATTAAATTTACTGCTGCTGGCAGAGTAGAAGTATCAGCAGAATTGGTAAGGAGTCATCGATCGTCGGCAATGGGAAGCGAACAATTACTAATGAACAATGACCAATTAGCTATCACCATTTCCGATACCGGAATTGGCATTGGCGAAGATAAATTTGAGAGAATTTTTGAATCCTTTGAACAAGTAGAAGGCTCAACAGCAAGAGAATATGGCGGTACAGGTTTAGGACTAGCTGTAACTAAACAATTAGTAGAATTGCACGGCGGCAAAATCAGCGTTAAATCTCAACTAGAAAAAGGTTCCCAATTTACTTTTACCTTGCCAGTTTCACTCGGAAAAATTGAAAATAAATTACCAGTTGATGCCATTAAACCCCTGGTCATTACCGCACTTGCAGAAATATCTATTGCCACCAACAGCCTACAGCTAACAACTAAAAACAAACAACACATCAAAGTTTTAATAGTTGACGACGACCCCATCAACCTGCAAGTATTAATTAATAATCTCTCTCTGGAAAGCTATGCTGTCACTCAAGCCAGCAATGGAGAAGAAGCCCTAGCAATCATCGAACAAGGTTTAAAGCCAGACATTATTTTCCTCGATGTAATGATGCCGAAAATGACTGGTTATCAAGTAACGCAAAAACTGCGGGAAAGCTTCACATCAACCGAACTCCCAATTATTCTATTAACTGCTAGAACCCAAGTCCAAGATATTGTTACCGGATTAAATTTAGGAGCAAATGATTATCTCTGCAAACCCGTTGCTAAAGATGAACTTCTCGCTCGACTCCGCACCCAAATTAATATGTGTCGCCTCCTTGCTGAAAATCTGCGCCTTTCTGCTGAGATAGAAGTAACGCGAAAACTGCAACAAATGATATTGCCAAAAGAGTCGGAACTGAGGGAAGTTGCCGGACTAGAAATTGCTTGTTTTATGGAGCCTGCGGATGAAGTTGGCGGCGATTACTACGACGTTCTACAACATAATGGCAGCGTCAAAATTGGGATTGGAGATGTTACGGGTCATGGCTTAGAAAGCGGTATGTTAATGTTAATGGCACAAACCGCTGTCAGAACTCTTATGGAAAGCAAACAAACCGATCCAGTGCAATTTTTGGATGTTCTCAACCGGACGCTATATGGCAATATCCAGCGCATAGACTCCTCTAAAAACATGACGTTAGCTTTACTAGACTACGCCAATGGAGTGATTAAATTGAGCGGTCAACATGAGGAAATAATTGTGGTTCGCTGTGGAGGTGAATTGGAACGGATTGATACGATGGATCTCGGCTTCCCAATAGGATTAGATGAGGAGATTGCCCAGTTCGTTGCTCAACAGGTGGTACACCTTTATCCAGGAGATGTGGTAGTCTTATACACAGATGGGATAACAGAAGCATATGATATCAATCGCAATCGATATGGACTAGATCGGTTATGTGAGATAGTCAGATGCAACTGTGAAAAATCGGCTCAAGAAATCAAACAAGCAGTGATTCAAGATGTGTGGAAATATATTGGTACTCAGAAAGTTTTTGATGACGTTACTTTGGTAGTTTTGAAACAGATATAGCAATCCTAAATCATTTGCAAACAAATCGGGCTTCAGTAATCGTGATTAAGTTGGTATTAATTCAGTTAACTCTGTAAATATTAGACCTCTTGCAAAAAAAATCTATGTTACAATTAAAGGCTTTGAGTTTTAGACCCACGAAGCTCACTCATAATTGTAAAGTGCTGATATAACCTGCAATCTGCTCCACTTAAGCCAAACCTTTCATTGTAGCATAAAATTATTTTGCAAGAGGTCTATTTTTTCAATGCTATCAGGTGCGTCGCTGTGAGATTGTCGATATTGAGTTAGAAATTTTCTGTGGCGACGCACCCTACGACTAATGACTAATGACTAATGAGCCCGTTTTTGGTCGCCCCGGCCGCGCAAATACTCCGCTGCAAACGCCAATCCTCCCGAACCTACCATTAACAGCACGCTCAGAGCATTAATATCAGGTTTCACCCCAGTCCGAATCCGGCTAAAAATTTCCATCGGCAAAGTTGTAGTACCGCTACCTGCGGTAAAACTCGCAATCAAAAAATCGTCCATACTGAGAACAAAAGACAGCAGACAACCCGAAATAATGCCTGGTAATAATTGAGGCAACAAAACTTTAACAAAAGCCTCAACTGGTGTCGCTCCCAAATCCAAGGCAGCTTCTTCTAAAGAGGGGTTTAGGTCGGCTAATCTAGTAGAAACAGCTAGGGCAATATAAGCTAAACAAAAGACTATGTGAGCAGCTACAATTGTCCACAAACTCAGAGGAATAGCCAGGGCTGCTAAAAATACTAGAGTCGCCACAGCACTGGCAATATCGGGAATAATAATCGGCAAGTAGGCAACTCCTTGATATAAATTCTTGCCTGGAAAGCGGTAGCGGGACAAACCCACTGCCATCAATGTACCTAGTACAGCGGAGATGGCAACTGCACAGATAGCTACGGTTAAACTATTTCTTAGGGCAATTAAAATGCGGCTATCGCTAAATAATTTCACGTACCAATCGAGGGTAAATCCTTCCCAGCCAGCGCTAAAACGCGATTTATTAAAGCTGTAAAATGTCAGTACCAAGATGGGCAGGTACATATAAAAAAACATCAAAACGGCAAAGACAACCTGCCAAGAAATCTTAAATTTAGGTTTTAAGTACAACATATCGGTGGGTATTTCCTCCTGTGGATTGTCGGTAATATTTTCCATATCTTGGTAATGGGGAATTGGTTATTGGTAATTGGTAATCGGTTATTGGTTATTTGTTGTTTGTCACTAGCTACCAATAACTAATAACCAATAACTAATGACCAATGACTACTGACTAATGACTTCTTTAAACTGCATTGCGATCGCCATATTTTAGCAAAAGTGCAATTCCAATACTCACTGCAAAAATTAATACCATACTCAGAGCCGATCCCAGCCCCCAATTTTGAGTTGCTCCCAAAAATTGATTGTAAATTAAACGAGCGGCTGTCATGCTGGAAGCGCCACCCAGCAACTCTGGATCGACAAAATCGCCCAAACAACTAATAAATACTAGCAAAGAACCGGCGGCAATTCCCGGCATAGTTTGGGGTACTGTTACTTGCCAAAAAGTTTCTACTGGATTTGCACCCAAATCCTGAGAGGCTTCTAGCAATCTGCGGTCTAATTTTTCCAACGAGGCGTAGAGAATTGTTACAATGTAAGGCAAATAGCTGTAAGCCATGCCAATTAAAACTGCTGAACTTTGATTGAGCAATTCCACTGGGGGAATACCGATAAGTGCCAACAGCGAGTTGAGCACTCCTGTAGGCCGCAGAATTGTAATCCAAGCATAGGATCGTAACAAGGAAGAAGTCCAGAGCGGCAAAACAAAGCCCAACAGAGTTAAATTCCGCCACTTTTTGGAGACATTGAGGGCGATCCAGTAAGCTACAGGGAATCCGAGTAGTAAACAGAGTATGGTAGTCCCGGTGGCAAAAAAGACCGATCGACCAATTACCTGCAAATTCAAAGGCTCAAACACTCGCAGATAATTGGCAATTCCCGAAGGATTCACCAAGTCTCCCGGCTTAATATTCGGCACCAAACTCAGTTGGAAAATGACTATAGTTGGTATGACTAATAATAAAGCCAGCCATAAGCCAGAAGGGCCGAGTAATGCCAGTGGTCCTACCCAGGATGACCACCTGGAGATAGTTTCAGCCTTCGATGGAGCATGGGGAGGAATTGGAGGGGGAGCTTTGGTGGAAACAGCCATAAATAATAATTTTGAGTTGGGATTTTTGATTGCTGATTTTTGATTAGTAGGGGCGGGCGAATCCCGCTCAGCGCAGCCGTTAGGTAGTCGAAGGGTGCAAGGATTCACCAACCGTAATCGCCTAAAATCGATCGTCTCCTCAAGCCGCCCCAACCCCACGGTAAATTGAAATGTAGGTGAAATTTAGGGGAAAAATCAGATTAACCACTGGTTAATTTAGTCCAGTAGCGATCGTAGACGTCTATAAATTTTCCTACGGGAGCTACACCTTCGCAGTTTTTCAAAGTAGCCTCGGAAGGGAACAGAATTTGGTTGTCCCTAACTTCCGGTGTCAGCAAACTAAAAGCATCTTCCGAAGGAGTTGAGAAACTGAGCCTTTCTACTAAAGAAGCAGCGACATCTGCTTGGAGCATAAAGTTAATCCACTTATAAGCTGCTTCGGGATTGGGAGCTCCTTTAGGAATTACTAAGGTGTCAGTCCACAGAGAAGAACCGCTTTTTGGCACAACATAGCGCAATTTATCGTTATCGGGAATTACTTCATTAGCATCAGAAGAATAGCACATAGCTACTTTTAAATCTCCTGTCAGCATTTGTGGACGCCATGCGTCTGTGGTAAAAGAGGCGATCGCGGGTTTTAATTCTACCAACTTCTCATAAGCTTTTTTGACTTCCTCTGGGTTAGTAGAATTGAGAGAAAAACCCTGCATTCGCAACGCAGCACCCATGACTTCTCGAACATCATTGGCCAGAGTCATTCGCCTTGTCAACTCCTGTTTGTGTTTCCACAAATAGTCCCAATCTGTCGGAGCTTCTTTGAGTTGTTCGCTGTTGTAAATTAACCCTGTGGTTCCCCAACTCAAAGGTACGCTGTAGCGGTTTCCTGGGTCATATACAGGGTTTTGGAATTGTTTTTTGAGGCGATCGATCCCTCCCAAAATGGAGTGGTCTAATTGGCTCAACAGCCCCAGTTCCTTCATCTGAATCACCATGTAGTCAGAGGGGTAAATGATGCTGTAGGCGCGACCACCACCGGCTTGAACTCTAGCCAGCATCGCCTCATTGGAGTCGAATACATCTGCAATCACGCGGATGCCTGTTTTTTCGGCAAAGCGATCGAGCAAAGCCTTATCTGTATAGCCTGCCCAAGTATAGATGAAAAGTTGGTCAGCATTACCTTTGACTGGAGGGGCCGATTGTACGTCTGCAAGCCGCCAGCCACAACTCGAAAGGGCTAAGCCGGAGATTGTCGCCGCCGAATTTTTTAGGAACTGACGGCGTGTAGAATTAGCCCTGGAAATCTGGGAAATTGGTAGATTAGTGGGAGGCACAGATTCAAAGATTGGTTATTTGTTATTGGCGTCGCCCTGAGGGAAGTCGAAGGGTTATTTGTTATTGGTTGTTGGTTATTGGCGTCGCCCTGAGCGAAGTCGAAGGGTTATTTGTGATTAGTTACTTGTTGTTATGGGAACTAACAACTGACAACTAAAAACTCACAACTAAAAACTCACAACTAACAACTAACAACTGACTAATTATTTCCTATCGCTTAAAGCGAGACAATCAGTAGTTCCCCAATAAGCGTAAATCGGCGTGTGCGGGTCTGGGAAAGAGCCACCGGTATTCGGTTGCCGCACCGTCATTTTATCGCCTGTGGTCAACTCCACCACGTAATGAACGTGGGTTCCCATGTACATGATATTTTTGAGTCTGCCTTCAAAACAGTTGACAGAGACTTCCGGCTGGTAAAGATTCAAATATACTTTTTCGGGCCGGACACTGACTACTACAGAGTCGTCTGTTCCTCCACTCCACATATCGGATTGCTGGACGACTATTTTGAGTCCGGCCGCAGTGCGAACTGTGAGAGTCGATCGGTCGATCGACTCTACTTTACCAGCAAACAAATTGGTATCGCCAATAAAATCTGCCACAAAAGCCGTCTGCGGACACTCATAAATTTCTTCAGGAGATCCAATTTGCTCTATTCGGCCCTCATTCATCACTGCAATGCGGTCAGAAAGACTCATGGCTTCTTCTTGGTCGTGAGTCACCATCACAAAAGTCAGCCCCAATTCTTGATGCAAGTTGGAGAGTTCCAACTGCATCTGCTTGCGCAACTTCAAATCCAGAGCACCGAGGGGTTCATCTAGCAGCAGTACCGCTGGTCGATTCACCAGAGCTCTGGCCAAAGCCACCCGCTGCTGCTGACCGCCGGACATTTGGCCGGGAAAGCGATTGGCGAAGGATTCCATTTTCACCAATTGCAAAGCTTCCCGTACCCGTTCTTCAATTTCCGCTTTCCCCAGTTTTTTAATCCGCAATCCAAAAGCGATGTTGTCCCAAACATTCATGTGACCAAACAAAGCATAGCTTTGAAACACAGTATTGACCGGACGGCGGTAGGCTGGAGTGTTGGTCATGGACTGACCACGAATCATCAATTCGCCCGCCGAGGGAGTCTCGAACCCAGCGATTAACCGCAGCGTGGTAGTCTTGCCGCAGCCACTGGGTCCGAGAATGCTAAAAAATTCTCCTTGATGGATTTCTAGGTCAACCCCGCGGACTGCGGTTTCGCCATTGAATACCTTGAAGACCTTACGGAGTTCAACGTCAAGCGCTGTATCCGTTGCTGTCGTACCTTGGTTGAGTGCTGTTTGAAACATATTCGCCCGTTCCTGGGGGTAATGCACGCTATCTTAATACAGTTTAAACTTAAACTTTTTTGTATTTTAGGCGAGGAATGCTTGATTTACTCGCTTTTGGGATGTTAAAGGCTCAAAAGCAGTTTTTAGGTAAAAAAAACCGATTTCTGCGTCCAGGACTATAATTAGTCTTATTTGGGCTCGATGTCTTTGTTGTCTGGACTCGGACTTACAGTAGGTTTTGGTTGTTTGTCTGTTTTGGGTTCTGGTGTTTTTTTCCATTCTGACAAAGGTCGCATAGTGGCATTTTTAAAGTCGAAAGGTACCAGAATTACGGGCAAATTCTGAGATGGCGATTCGGTCGGGTTGGCTTGAGCATATAAGAAACGGCCACTAAAGTCTGTTTTCCCTAAAACTAGGCGGTGAGTTTCCTGGTTATCTAGTTTTACTGTGACTGTAGCTTGGGGTTTATCGAGACCGAATTCTGGCAGTTGAGCGGGGGTGATACTAATTGTACGATCGCTCTTTCCTGTCCCCAACCTGTCTAACAAAAAATCTACTGATGCCTGATTGGCGTGTGCTTGCATGGGCACTTTCATTTCCCAACTTGATTTACCTCCTTTTACTGCATAAACTCGCTCAAAAGTCAATATGTTTTCGGCGGTTTTTATTGTAAAGAATTGTATGCGATCGGACTTAAAAGCAAAAATTCTCTGTTTTTCATCCTTAGCAGCCTCTTGCTTGGGAGCTACTTGTATCTCGAACAACAAAACCAAGCCTGTTAAGCTCAGTGCGACCGCTATCAATACTAATGTATTCTTCTGCAATTTCATAGTCAGTGGGAATTGGGAATGGGGAATTGGGAGTTTTGGAGTCTGTTAGTAGTAACAACTGACAAGAGTCAACTGATTTATCTTCTGTTCCACCAAATAGCGGTCCCAATTCCCAGTCCGAGTAAAGGCCAAATTAGCCAAGCTAAAACCAAAATGCCTATTTGGATGACAGTCATGTTGATACGACGGTTAGTAGCTTTTTTGGGACTAATAGAAAAGCTTTGCTGGTCTGGTTTACTCAACCAACTGACAGAGTTAAGAAACACGTCGCTATTTAGTTGTTGGTCAAACCAGCCATTGGTCACAAATTGAGATGTGCCAATTACTACCATGCGCGAGGTTTTTCTGGGAGTTGAAGGCGCAGAAGGAGTTGAATTGGGACTGGGAGATGCTATGGGAGATGCTGTGGGAGATGCTGTGGGAGATGCTGTGGGAGATGTTGTGGGAGATGTTGTGGGAGATGCTGTGGGAGATGCTGTGGGAGATGTTGTGGGAGATGCTGTGGGAGATGCTGTGGGTGTGGGCGAAGTTGGTGGTATTACAGGAGGTGTAGCTTCTTGGGACACAATCACCGAATAGCTAATGGGGGAAGCAGTCGGAGATGCAGATGTGGTTGGGGATGTGGTTGGGGATGGGGATGTGGTGGGAGATGGGGATGTGGTTGGAGATGGGGATGTGGTTGGGGATGGGGATGTGGTTGGAGATGGGGATGTGGTGGGAGATGGGGATGTGGTGGGAAATGGGGATGTTTTAGGTGAGGTGGTTGGTGATGGTGATGCTGCGGGTGAGGTGGTGGGGGATGGTGATGCTGCGGGTGAGGTGGGGGATGGTGATGCTGCGGGTGAGGTGGTTGGTGATGGTGATGTTGTGGGTGATGTGGTGGGGGATGGTGATGGGGATATGGTGGGGGATGGTGATGTGGTTGGGGATGGGGATGTTGTGGGTGAAGGGTTGGATGGAGTTGTCGCAGTTTCCGATCGCACTAAAGCTACACCTAATAATAGCGGGCCTTGTCGATCGGTCTTGGGATCGAATTGCAATTTCCGGGTTGTCAAATCACTTTCGGCCCAACTTTCCTGACTGGTCCAAATCAGGGGTTTTTCCTCGATTCCTTCTACGGCTTGGACTTCCAAAGGACGGGCAAAAGGATAAAATGAAATACCAGTGGCGAAACTTTGAGTAATCGGATGTTGGCCGTAACGTCGGACTGTAGGAACCGTCGGGCCCAGGCCGAATCTTTGGCCTGTCCCGGAAGCATCGATAGCCAAACGACTGTCTAATTTTACGCCCCATTCTTGCAGAAATTTGTCCAATCCGATATTAATGGCTGGGTCTACCATTAAAAATAAACTGCCGCCGCGATCGAGATAAGCTTTAAGTGCTTTAATTTCTGTATCTGAAAATGGTTTATCGGGACCTGCAACTACTAAAGCATCTGCATCTTCTGGTATTTGTTTGCTTTCTGCCAAGTTTAGCGTTTTGGTGTTATAGTATTTGTCTTTCAGGGATTTTTCAGCTTGCTGAATTCCACCTTGACCTTCTTTTGGCTGGCGTTCTCCTTTACCTTGTAAAAAGTAAACTGTAGGAATGCGAGTGCTGAGTATTTCTTCTAAGCCATTGGTAAGTTTGATTTCAGAAAGCCCTTGATTTGGGTCACTACCAAAAGTAGTACCACCTTTTTGCAACAACTGTTTTCTGTCCCCTGATTGCAGGTAAACTTCTCCGATGGTAGAAATGTTAAATTCCCTAGCTTTTCCCGGTTGGGCGAGGGGGTCAACAAACTCGTATTCAAAATTTTTGCCTCCCTGACGTTTATAGGTTTGCAGCAATTCTTTGGTTTGGGGGTTTTGGGTTGGGTCAAATACCCAAACTTTGACTGTTTTTTGCAGGTTTTGCAATATTTGTTGAGTCTGGGGCGCGAGGGTAAATTGTTTGCTTTCGGTTAAGTCGATGCGGGTGGGATAGCGAAAGGCTATGAAGTTAATTACTCCGAGAATGACGAAGACAGCTAAGGTGGAAATCAGGGCGTTGGTGCTGGCTTGAGTAGAACGCCGTCCCCAAAAGCCTTGTTCGTAAGTTAAATATAGCAGCCATAGTGCGATCGTCACTGTTCCGCTAATCACCAGACCAACTGTCAGGGGTTCCCAGGCTGCGGAGACAAAGGCTGCTGTTAATCCCGCTGCTATCAGGAGAGGGCCAAGCCAAAAAATGTATTTGAAATTGTTTTTTCTGGTTTTCATAAAATTGATATTGAAGAATGTTATTTTATCCTGAATACGTAGGCAACCAATCGGTTAAATCTGACATTTTTTTGAAGTCAAGCACAGCCTCTCCTAACTTTTCTAAGTCTTCTAGGGATAATTGACGAATCCGGTTTTCTGTTTCGGGTTCAATAGTTCCTAAACGCTTCACTATTTGACGCAATATCAACGAAATTTGAGCTGTTTTGGTCGCCTCTTCTCTTGCCACACTTATTGCGCCATTTAGGTTTTGAATCCACATTTCCTGTTTTTCTAATTCTTTTAATTCTTGCCAGTCAAAATTGTCCTCTATGGCTAATTCAAAAGCTTTATAAATTTCGCTTTTTGTATTTATATCTTCTGGTAATCTGTCGAGGGTGCTGCTGTTTTTTATGAAGTATATCCATTGGTCTGCGGGTGTTTTTAATTCCAACCACTGTTTGTTGAATTTTGGCATTTCGACAAATACTAACTCTATTTCAGTATCGGGATCGTCGGTTTTTTGTTCTTTTTGTTTGAAGACAAATCGTGAAATGACTTCTGTTTGATTGGCAAACATTTCAAAATCGGCAATTTTTAAAGAGATTACTGTTTTTAGTCTTTCGTGGCGTTCTTCTCCTGTTAATTCCCGGCTGTAAGTTTTGCCACCATTGTACAAAAATCTGTTCCCGAAGGAGGATAAGTGGATTAATTGAAGTTCGATGAGAGCGATTTTGTCGCCCTTAATTTTAGCTTTGATATCTAGGTAGGTGTCTTTGACTCCCAAGGTTTCGACTCCTTCCTGGGGGTGGATGATGTCTAAATCTTCGATGACTGGCTGTGCTTCATAGAGAATTGAGTTTAAAAAATTAATCAGAATGTCTTTGTTTTCGGTAGTCCCGAATATTTTTTTGAAGGCCAAGTCTATTTTGGGATTGATGAATTTCATGGCGGGAGGTACTGGGTAGAATTATGTACGAAAAAAAATAAACTTCACCTAACTATATTACTTGGGGAAATGGTGCCAGTTTTTAATTCTGGCAATCCTATGTTTGCTGGCTGTTTTGTTTTTTTTCAAGAACGCTGATAGCGCAAGGCATCGATGGATTGGGCGGTGAGAAATACTCCTAAAATAATGTATGTGGCAAACATGATTAAACTACTGGTATCGAAAACTCCCTTGACAAGATTGGTGTAATGTGTTAGGAGCGAAAGTTGTCCTAATGCTGCTCCGAAGGGCCCACCGATGCCGACTGCTGCTGCATCGATCACCCAGAGAAATAATACTAGAGCGAAGGTGAGAATGGCTGATAAAATTGTGCTGTCTGTGAGGGAGGAAATAAACATTCCTAGGGACAATACTCCGGCTGCTAGCAAGATTAAGCCGCCGTGTCCTAGGAGAAGAACGGCGGGGGGTACGGGAGGGGTTGAGGAACTGAGGGCGATCGCCTCGCAAAAGAGCAGGGGCAGCAACATGGTGGTATAAAATGTTAAAACTCCGAGGAGTTTGCCCGTAGCAACAGCCCAGTTGGTTAAGGGTGATGTGGCTAATAGTTCTAAGGTGCCTCGTTTGCGTTCTTCGGCGTAAAGTCCCATGGAGAGTGCTGGTAATACGAATAATGAAAGGGAACCCATGATTCGCAGAAATAGTTGCAGGAATTCGTAAGGGACATCTATGGGAGGTTCGGTAATTCCCATTTGATCTCGCTGGGTGACTTGGGGAATTAATCCGTCGGGGGCGAGGAGGATTGCTATTAAAAAATAGCCGGTGATTAACCAAAAGACGGCGGCGATGGCATAAGCTAATGGTGATGCAAAGTAGCTTTGTAGTTCCTTGCGGTAAATCGCGACAATATTACTAATCATTACTAACATTGGGAATGGGGAATGGGGAATGGGGAATTGGGAATTGGGAATTGGGAATTGGGAATTGGGAATTGGGAATTGGGAATTGGTTTATTCTGTGTCGCTAGCGGGGGGTGTTTCGCTGTTGTCACTAGCTTTTTGTTTTTTTTCTATTTGTCGTTTTTTGGTAAGTGGTGGTTGTTCGGGTGAAGCATCCCTAGGGGGTTGTTGCTTTTTTTTCAATTGTCGATTTGTGACAACTGGTTTCGATTCAGATTGAGGATGTGAACTAGATTTTTCTGTGTCTATAACAGATTCTCTTTCTACAATTGGTTCAGGTTCAGAATGGGCGATTAATTGTGGTCTCTCTCTAACAGGTTCAGGTTCGTCATGGGCGATTAATTCTGGTGTCTCTACAACTGGTTCTGGTTCAGAATGTGCGATCGCATCTTCTGTCTCTCTAACAGATTCATCATGGGCGATCGCATCTTCTGTCTCTCTAACAGATTCATCATGGGCGATCGCATCTTCTGTCTCTCTAACCGGTTCCCTTGCTAAAATTGGTTCTGGTTCAGAATGGGCGATTAATTCTGGTGTCTCTACAACTGGTTCTGGTTCAGAATCTGCGATTAATTCTTGCTTTTCTACAATTTCCAGAAAATCTGCTACTAATTGCAGTTCGGGTTCCACATCACTATCACTTATCGACTCTTCTGTTGCTAAAACAGGTTCAGAATCTACGATTAAGGCAGAATTTTCTCGAACAGGTTCAATATCTGGGATTAATTCTGAGGTTTCTACAACAGGTTCAATATCTGGGATTAATTCTGAGGTTTCTACAACAGGTTCAATATCTGGGATTAATTCTGAGGTTTCTACAACAGGTTCAATATCTGGGATTAATTCTGAGGTTTCTACAACAGGTTCA
>NZ_JBGJZU010000003.1:130067-143667 GCF_041354475.1 Microcoleus sp. | reverse complement strand
AACAGGTTCAATATCTGGGATTAATTCTGAGGTTTCTACAACAGGTTCAATATCTGGGATTAATTCTGAGGTTTCTACAACAGGTTCAATATCTGGGATTAATTCTGAGGTTTCTACAACAGGTTCAGAATCTGGGATTAATTCTGAGGTTTCTACAACAGGTTCAATATCTGGGATTAATTCTGAGGTTTCTCGAACAGGTTCAATATCTGGGATTAATTCTGAGGTTTCTACAACAGGTTCAGAATCTGGGATTAATTCTGAGGTTTCTCGAACAGGTTCAGAATCTGGGATTAATTCTGAGGTTTCTACAACAGGTTCAGAATCTACGATTAATTCTGTAGTTTCTACAACAGGTTCAATATCTGGGATTAATTCTGAGGTTTCTCTAACAGATTCAGAATCTACGATTAATTCTGTAGTTTCTCTAACAGATTCAGAATCTACGATTAATTCTGTAGTTTCTACAACAGGTTCAGAATCTACGATTAATTCTGTAGTTTCTCTAACAGATTCAGAATCTACGATTAATTCTGTAGTTTCTACAACAGGTTCAGTCTCTGGGATTAATTGTGAGGTTTCTACAACAGGTTCAGTCTCTGGGATTAATTGTGAGGTTTCTACAACAGGTTCAGAATCTGGGATTAATTCTGAGGTTTCTACAACAGGTTCAGAATCTACGATTAAGGCAGAATTTTCTCGAACAGGTTCAGAATCTACGATTAATTGTGAGGTTTCTACCACAGGTTCAATATCTGGGATTAATTCTGAGGTTTCTACCACAGGTTCAATATCTGGGATTAATTCTGAGGTTTCTACCACAGGTTCAATATCTGGGATTAATTGTGAGGTTTCTACCACAGGTTCAATATCTGGGATTAATTCTGAGGTTTCTACCACAGGTTCAGAATCTGGGATTAATTCAGAATTTTCTATAACAGGTTCAGAATCTGGGATTAATTCAGAATTTTCTATAACAGGTTCAGAATCTGGGATTAATTCTGAGGTTTCTACAACAGGTTCCGTATCTGGGATTAATTCAGAAGTTTCTACAACAGGTTCCGTATCTGGGATTAATTCTGAGGTTTCTACAATCGGTTCCGATGCAGGTTGAGAATCACTTATTTCCTGTAATGTTTCTGCAACTGCCAAAGTTTGGGCAACTTCAGGTTCAGTTTCAATTAAAACATCTCCCTGCTTCTTTTGGGCCGTTGTCAGCTTTAAAAACACATCTTCTAAACTAGCGCGGTTGCGACGCATTTCGCAGAGTCCAAAACCAGAGGCGATGATAGCTGTGGCAATTTCTCGTCCGGGTTCTAGATCGGGTTCGCACAGTGCCCGTAGGCGATAACGACCGGCTAAAGACTCTTGATTGGAGATTAATTCGATCGATCGAACACCGGGTAAATTTTCTACAGCAGGTAACAGCAGACTGTTCAATAACTCTGGTTCCCCTTCCACTTCCATTTCATAGCCAGAATTAGCCGCCAATTCACCAGTCAAATTTTCAGGACTACCTGCTGCGACAATTTGACCGCCATTGATGATGGTAACGCGGTTACAAGTCATACTGACTTCGGGCAAAATGTGGGTAGAAAGAATGATTGTGTGTTGTCCCCCAAGGCTTTTGATTAAATTGCGAACTTCGATGATTTGTCGCGGGTCAAGACCGACTGTTGGTTCGTCTAGGATAATTACCGGGGGGTCGTGGACGATCGCCTGAGCGATGCCTACTCGTTGCTTAAAGCCCTTGGAAAGTTTGCGGATTAAAACTTTCCGTTTTTCGACCAAGCCACAGCGTTCGATGGCTGAGGTGACTCTGCGCGCGCGATCGCCCGCCGGTACTTGCTTAATCCGGGCCACAAAAAACAGAAATCCTTCCACAGTCATTTCTGGATAAAGTGGGGGATTTTCTGGTAAATAGCCGATGCGCTGTCTGACAGCCATCGAATTTTCGTGAACATCGAGACCGGCGATACGGGCTGTACCGCTGGATGCTGGTAAATATCCCGACAAAATCCGCATGGTTGTGGTTTTGCCGGCACCATTGGGTCCCAAAAAACCCAGAATTTCCCCTGATTCGACCGAGAAAGACACATCCGCGATCGCTGCGGTGGAACCGTAAGTTTTGCTTAAGTGTTCTACTTCAATCATTTTTCAGAAGTCAAGCGATGTTAGATTTGAGATTTTCCAAGTTACCCCACAGACTAATCCGGGGGATTGTGAGTTTAGTCCAGTCTGAACCAAATCTATCACAACAGGCGATCGTACTCGGAAGTGGGAGGATGGTTTTAGACATCTCCCAGAAGTATAATGCCTAAGTCCTGACAAAAAACTCAACTCCGTTTCCAAATTTTAATCTCCCCCAACCAACCACCACTCACAATCATCTTCCCATCCCCACTAATCGCCACAGCACTAACATAGCCAGAATGCCCGGTCAAAGTACCCCTCAAATCCCCCGATCGCACATCCCAAAGCCTAATACTCTTATCCCAACTCCCACTAAGGAGCGTACTACCATCGCGACTAATTGCCACCGACCAAACCCCATCCGTATGGCCACTCAAACGCCGAATTAACTGCCCATTTCCCACATTCCACAAGCCAATTGTACCGTTGCCATTTCCAGCAGCCAAACTCTTGCCATCGGGACTAAAAGCTACGGACAAAACCGACAAATTCTTACCGCTAATCGTGCGAATTAATTGACCACTAGCTAAATCCCATAACTTAATCGAACCATCTTTGCTACCGCTAGCTAATACCCCCCCTAGCCCCCCCTTGCTAAGGGGGGGGATTTGAGGATTCGGACTGAGGGCAACAGTATTTACCAAGCCAGAATGCCCGGTCAAAGTCCGTAGTAACTCCCCGGTTTTGAGATTCCAAATTTTAATCGTTTTGTCCCAACTACCGCTAACTAAAAACTCACCATTGGCACTAATCGCCACAGTCGAAACCGCATCGGAATGCCCGCTCAAAGTTTGTAAAAGAGCACCAGTTTCTAAATTCCAAATCTTGACCGTTTTGTCATCGCTACCACTAGCTAAAATCTTGCCATCGGGACTGATAGCTACGGCATTTACTGCTTCCCGGTGACTCCGCAGGGTAGTTTTCAATTCCCCACCGGGAAAATTCCAAACAGAGATAGTGCCGTTACTATTACCAGTGGCAAAATAATCAGTTGCCAAGGAAACGGAACTGACTACTTCCGCAGGGGCTTTGATGGTGTTTGTGGCTGCAAAGGCGATCGCACTTGCAGACTTACGGGGCGAATTATTAACGGGATTTGAGGGTGTTTTGGCCGTGGGAGATTCAGGGACTACTGGCAGCGAAATAGTCGATCGCCATTTCATGAAAGTATGAGTTTCTATCCCCGCCGCCACGATTTTATCAGAATTATTCTCAAGCTTCACAATGCCATTAATTGCGATCAATTTCCCCCCATCGTCGAGTACCGGGCCGCCACTCATCCCCGCTCTCACCAAGTTATTGTATACTAATGTATAACCGTTCCAGACAGTCTGACGGCCAGTCAGCAAGCCTTCTGTGGCAATGAAAATCGGCTGTCGGAGGGAACCACCGGATATCGGCCAGCCCGCCACAATCGCCTTTTTTCCCGCAGTTGCTGGGGAATTGGCTAATTGAGCCAGGGGATAGCTTTCAGGGCTGCTGAAGGGGACGATCGCCAAATCCGCACCGGGCATTCGCCGGATTAAAGTATAATATATAGAGTGAGATTTACCATCGGGAGTAATCACCCGATAATCACCGGCTTTGTCTACAACGTGCCAGTTAGTCAGAATATAGTAGGTGTTACCTTTTTTTTCTAAGATGACTCCAGAACCGCCTTTAGGCCCTTCAATGCGGACAGTGACAGCTTTAGCGACGGTTTTAACTTGGTCGGCGGTTAAGGCTAGGGCGATTTGAGGTAAGGTGAAGGGGAGAAGAGAGATGGTGCTTAGGGCGATCGTAGCACTCAAAACAGCCGGGATTGTTTTGCTGTAATTCATTTTTTTTTAATTTAACATAGATTTTTTCAGTCCTCTGAAGACAACTTCAGCTTTGAGTAAGGGACTTAACTGCCTTGCTGGCTCTAACGGCTAGTGGAAAATATCAATTCAAGAAATGCTGTTAAGCAAATGGAGAGAAATACATGGCATTTAAAAACTGGCTCTAAATCTGCCGCAGCAAGGCAAAATGGCAAAAAAGGCGGGCGACCTAAAAAGAATATTTCCGTTAATTCTTGAAATCAATTTTTAGCTGTCAGATGTCATTGACTAAAATCCCCGAATTCTTTGAGAAGTCGGGGATTTCGCATTCAATTTCAGGCTAAATCAAACAGCAAAAATTCAGCATCTGCTGTAGCTTCAATCACCAACTCAGACTCATCACTAACCGCAGCACCATCGCCCTGTTCCAAAGCCAAACCATTGAGCAAAACAGAGCCTCGCGCTACTTGCACCCAAGCATAGCGATTTGACTGTAAAACATGAGAAACCCGCGCATCCTTATCCAAAACAGCCGCATACAAATCCACATCTTGATGAATTTTCACAGCACCATCTCTAGCATCTCGCGCCGCCACTAACCGCAACCTTCCCCGTCTTTCTACTAAGGGAAAATCCCGTTGTTCGTAACTTGGTGTCAATCCATTCCTATCGGGCAACAGCCAAATTTGCAGTAAATGAACCGAGTCACTTGGCGAGTGATTGAACTCGCTATGCTGGATACCAGTACCAGCACTCATCCGCTGCACTTCACCAGGTTTAATCACCGCACCAGTACCCAAACTGTCCTTATGTTCTAATGCTCCTTCCAACACATAAGTAATAATTTCCATGTCGGTGTGACCGTGAGTACCGAAACCTTTGCCACCGTTAATGACATCCTCATTAATCACCCGCAAAGAGCGAAAATTCATATACTTGGGGTCGTAATAATTGGCAAAGGAAAATGTGTGATAACTGTCCAGCCAACCGTGATTTGCGTGTCCTCTTGCTTCACTTTTGCGAATAGCAATCATTTTCCGAATCCTCTGTGAAACCTATAGGGGTGTTTTTGTTATATTTCAAGTTTAGACCAAGTAAAGCTATTATGGGAAGTACGCACTTTTAAGTTAGGTACTACCCAAAAAGTTACTACCACCAAATACTCTGCAACTGAAAGCCAGTATCTAGCTTCCGACAGAGTTCAATATTTCCACCGAATTCAACAATCATTAAGATGAACCACACAGAGCGTCTTGCCACTCTCAACCGCATCCGCAAATTCAGCCGTTTGATGGATACCGCCATTGGCATCCCCGGCACCAAATTTCGTATCGGCTTAGATCCGATTATCGGTTTAGTACCAGGTGCTGGCGACTTAGTAGATACCGCATTTTCCGCTTACTTAATTTATTTAGCAACTAGATTCAAACTCCCACCCAAAACTCTCGGAAAAATGATTTATAATATAAGTCTAGAAGCAGTCATCGGCTCCATACCTTTAATCGGAGATATCTTCGATGCTTTTTATAAATCAAACATCAGAAATCTGGCTCTTTTAGAAGAACACCTCGCAGTAGTTGAACCGGAATTAACCGCAGTTGCAGAACCGATTTCTGAATCGATCAAAATGTAGCAGCGGGTTCCACCAATAAAAATTGCCAGGAATCATCCCGATTTTGTAAGGGGGGATGGGGGAAGGGGGACTTTGAGAAGACTCCTGTCCCCCCCTTCTTAAGGGGGGCTAGGGGGGATCTGGGCCTAGTCGTCAAACAACAGTCTCTGACAGGGTTTGACGTTAAGTTGACACAAATGGCTTCGCCCCTACGAATATATTTGCCAAACACAGATTCACCCAATTGCCAATAACCAACAATCTCTCAAACCCGCCCAACCCAATTGCCGTGTCCTGATTTCGGGTTATATTAATTCCGATGCAACCGGAAGCAATCTGAGATATTATTGGTAAAACCGCCCCTACCAAATAATTAATGATAGCGCTTAACAGCTTCCACCAAAGCAATCACATCTTCTTCTTTAGTATTAAAAGCCGTTACCAGTCTCACAGTACATTTATCCCAGCGATAAAACTGGAAGCCTTCAGCTAAAACCGCCACTATTACAGATTCAGGAAGTTGAATAAAAATTTCATTCGCTTCTACAGGATGACAAAAAATTACTCCCTCAACTCCCGCCAAACCTAGGGCTAACTTAGCAGCCATCTGATTTGCATGAGCAGCATTTTTTAGCCACAAATCATCAGTTATATATGTTGACAACTGGGCAGACAAAAAACGCATTTTAGAGAACAAATGCCCACTACGCTTGCGGTAAAAAGGGAAATTATTTGCCAATTCTTCATTGAAAAAAACCACTGCTTCCGCCGCCATTGCACCATTTTTAGTCGCTCCAAAGGAGAGAATATCGACCCCAGCCCGCCAAGTCACATCTGCTGGAGAACAGCCAAGACTGGCGACAGCATTAGCAAAGCGAGATCCATCCATATGCAGGTGTAAATTATGGTGACGAACCACTTCTGAAATCTGGGAAATTTCCGCCGGAGTGTAGATAGTTCCAGCTTCCGTTGCTTGAGTGATGCTGACGGCGGCTGGCTGTACGTGGTGGACGACTCCTACACCCGCACGCGCCAGACTTTTTTCTAAAGTTCCTGCATCAATTTTAGCATGATTTCCTGTTATTGTCACCAACTTTGCACCACCGCTAAAAAACTCCGGCGCGCCACATTCATCAAGATTAATATGAGATTCCCCATGACAATAAACAGCACCGTAAGGAGGTGTCACAACCGCAAGACTCAGAGCATTAGCAGCGGAACCAGTGGCTACCGGAAAAACCGTCACCGATGTCTCAAATAGTTCAGAAAACTTAACTTGCAAACCTTTTGTATATTCATCATCCCCATAGGATGAAACACTACCATAATTAGCTGCTGCGATCGCAGCCATGATTTCTGGGGAAACACCCGTTGCATTGTCGCTACAAAAATTCATAAGAATATTCGGTAAACACAATCTATAATATAACTCAAACACCAGGCAGTTGTCGCGGTTATATTTTAAATATTGAAATTTTCAAATTATTCAAATTAAATTAATCTCACCATGAAAAAACAGCAAAACAAATTCAGTCACCTCACGGCGATGGAAAGAATTTACCTGTCATTTCCGGCGAAATATTTATGGGAGCAAAACCTACTGCAAGGTAAAATCTTAGACTTTGGTTGTGGCTTTGGCAACGATGTGAAATTATTGCAGCAAAAAGGGTTTGATATTGCAGGTTATGACCCTTACTATTTCCCAGTATATCCAGAAAATAAATTCGATACAATCCTTTGTTTTTATGTTTTGAATGTTTTGTTTCCAGAAGAGCAAGCTAAGGTCATCATGGAAGTATCGCATTTGCTTAAACCAGGAGGCAAAGCATATTTTGCTGTGAGAAGAGACCTCAAAAAAGAAGGTTTTCGAGAACATTATATCCACAAGAAACCTACTTATCAGTGTATAGTAAAACTTCCGTTTAAGTCAGCACACTTAGATGAGTATTGTGAAATATATGAATATGTCCATTATAATCATCAAAGAAATTCAACTAATCATTGTGTTTTTTGTAACCCGCATAAACAGCTCACTTTACTAACTGAATCAGCAACCGCCTATGCTATATTTGATGGTTATCCTGCCAGCAAAGGTCATGTTTTAATTATCCCGAAGCGTCATGTTGCCAATTATTTTGAACTGCCGTTTCGAGAACAATCAGCTTGTTGGTTCATGGCGAATCAAGTGCAAGATATTTTAAACAAAGAATTTCAGCCGGACGGTTTTAATGTGGGAATAAATATTCATAAAGATGCGGGTCAAAGTCGAAGTCATGCTGCGATTCATATTATTCCCCGCTACCGAGGTGATGCGAAGGGACATAAAGGCGGGATTAGATACGTGATTCCCAAGAGTGACAAATAAAAGTTAGTAAATTGTGAAAGGGATTTTTTTTTAACCGCAGAGGCGCAGAGAACACAGAGGAATGGAGAAGAGTGGGAGTCATAATTTTTGTAAGGATTGTTATATTTGAGCAAAGGCCGAACAAAAAAGGGTTAAAATATATTTACTAAGTCTGATACTAAACCTTAGCAGCAGTTTTGTATTCTGTTTATGTCTAAGCGCAAAAAACAAGAATGGCTCAAGGAAACCCTAGAGCTCAAGGAAAATCATAACTGGAAATCAAAACCGGGAACTCGCATCTTTGTCGCCGGAAGAGGAGCAGTCCGCTTTGATGTCCCCGATGATTGGCATTTTGAACCGGATACAAAATCTTTTCGGTTTACGGACAAAAAGCCGCCGGATGATGATTGTTGTTTGGAAGTTTCGTTTAATTTACTTCCCCCCGGAAACTGGGCCGATTTTCCCTTGGCTCCGCTATTAAAAAAGGTAGCGGAAGAAGACTCTCGAAATCCGTTTGACATGGGGGAAATCATTCAACTGAAGCGACAAACTGCTCGGATTGTTTGGACGGAATTTAAATTTATCGACCCTCCAGAACAGCGGGAAGCTTATTCGCGAATTTGTGTGGGATTGGGTTCTAATGTTCAGTGTTTGATTACTTTTGATTACTGGGTTGATGATGCAGAACGTTTGACTCCTGTCTGGGATACGGTGATGGAAACGTTAGTTTTAGGGTTGTTTATTAGCGACCCTAGAACCGGATTTGCACGGCCTGATTAGATATATGTACAGTTTGAAGTGGTGGGTTTTATGGGTTGATTCAATGTCAAAAAATAGGCGATCGCATTAAATGCAAGGATATTGATAAATATCTTGTACACTATACTTGTTGTGATTTTTTTTACTTGAGGTAGCTTGTGACACTAGATTTGCTAACTGAAATCTACAGTTCCTTTGAACCATTTCAGCCTCCCTCGAAAGAGGCGTATGTTGATTGTCAGGAAGTCCGTGGTGGTTGGGAAGTAGTACGGGAATTAGGTCGAAAGATTACGCGATCGAAGAAACCGACTTGCCAGCTTTACTCCGGCCACCGAGGAGTAGGAAAATCCACAGAACTTCTGCGATTGAAGGAATACCTAGAACAACAGAAGTATTTTGTGGTTTACTTTGCAGCAGATGATGAGGACATTGAACCCCAAGATGCGGAGTATGCGGATATATTGTTTGCTTGCACTCGGCATCTAGTAGAAGCGATCGATCTACAAAATCATAATCCTTTGCTAGATTGGATGAAAAATAGATGGGAATCTCTCCAAGATTTAGCACTGACAGAAGTGTCTTTTGAAGGCTTAAACTTAGAGGGACAAATTGCCCAGTTTGCCAAAATTACAGCCAATCTTCGCGCAACTCCAGATAAGCGGCGCGAACTTCGACAGAAAATTAATGCTAATACTCCGTCTTTGGTAGAGGCACTGAATGACTTCATCAAAGAAGCTGAGAAATCTCTAGATATAACCTGTCGCGGCATTGTGATGATTGCCGATAATTTGGATAGAATCGCAGAAACTAAAGAAGAAGCAACTCCCAGCAATTATGACGAGATTTACTTAAATCGAAGTGAAATTCTGCGGGGCTTGGCGTGTCATGTAATCTATACGGTTCCGATCGCAATGGTATATTCGGGACGGGCAACACAGCTTGAAGATAACTACGAAAAGACCAATATTTTACCGATGGTGATGGTGCAGAATCCTGACGGTACAGTCAACTCAAATGGACTATCCAAGTTGCGGGAAATTATCTGTCGGCGGCTAGAAGCGATCGACTCCAGACTGACTCAAACTATGGATGGTAGTGTGGCAGGTTTAGATCTTCCGGCTGTGTTCGACAGTCCAGATACATTAAACCAGCTTTGCATCATGAGTGGCGGACACGCGAGGAATTTGATGCAGATGATCCGAATCGCTGTAAACTGGACGGACGAGCTACCAATTACGGCTGAAGCGGTGCAACGGGCAATTGCAGAAACGCGAGAAACCTATCTCAATACAATTCAAGAACATCAGTGGGAAATTTTGGCTGATGTTTATTGCAAAAAGCACGCAAACAATAACGAACAGTGTCTGCGCCTGTTGCTCACCCGCTGTTTGTTGGAATATCGCTATTATGATGATAAGGGCAATCTCAAACGCTGGTACAATGTCCATCCTCTGATTGAAGAAATCGAGCAGTTTCAAGCTACAGTTGCCAAAATTCGGCAGTCGTCATCATGAGTCAACCTTCTGCTACTCAGAAACTAGACACTAGCCCAGAGGGAGTCTATCGGGCTTTATTACGATGCCTAAAACGAACAAAAGGGTTTGGTATTGTGTTCGTGCAATGCTCTCCGGCAAAAGGTACTGAGTTGATTTATCGGGTGCCGTATGATTTGTCTGAGAAAAAAATTGCGGTTCTAGAATTGACAGAACCAATTGATAATCTGTATAATATTGTTGCAAATAGGGACGATCGAAATGACCTAAATATTCTCTTCATTCAAGGACTAGAAAAGTCACTAGAACCTTATATCAAACCTGGATATGGTGGTGATGGTGATTATTATATTTTAGATACAGTACCTCCTATTCTGAGTCACCTCAATCAACGACGGGAAATTTTTCGCGATCGCCTGAGTAACATTTGCTTTGTTTTTATACTACCACTTTTTGCTATTAAATATATCATCCGTCGTGCTCCTGATTTTTTTGATTGGGGTTCTGGTGTGTTTGAGTTATCTAATAGTAATAAAAGTAGAATTATTAATGGTTATCTTTATAGAGATAACATTGTTCTAGGAAACTTGCTTCAGGACAAAAGCCGTTATGAAGAAGCCATAAAAAGATATGAAGTAGCTATTAGACTAAAGCCTGATTCATCATGGAAAGCGTGGAATTTTCTCGGTGTTGCTCTACTGCAACTAGGGCGCTATGAAGAGTCAATTGCCAGCTTTGATAAGGCATTAAAAATAAAGCCAGATTATCAAGACGCTAAAACTAACCGAGATATTGCTTTAAAAGAATTAAATTAGGGTTTGTAAAATCAATTCAAAGTGCAGAAAACAGCAAGCAAGCTTGGATATCTTCAGGTTCTAAATCAGGGAAATCTGCCAGAATTTCACTAGCAGGCACATTATCAGCTAAAGTTTCTAGAATGTCGCTAACTCGAATTCTCATGCCTCGGATACAGGGACGGCCTCCACATTTACCCGGAGTTTGAGTAATGCGATCTAGTAAAGCAGTTTTGTCTAGCATAAGTCTTACCTAGAGAAAGTCATTATTTTAGGACTTTAAACTGTCTCCCCACTACTTGGTTGGGGCATCGCTTCAATCAACGCCCGAAGCACCTTGTTTACTGCCTCCGGTTTTGACAAAATCCGGGCAATATCCTCATCCAAAACAACGACTACAATTTGCAAAACGGTTGGGTTTGGCTTTTTTGTAGTCCAAGCGGTACTCCGGCAAAAGCTCATCTTCGGAGTTTGAAGATTCATTAAAAGACGTTTTCTTCTTTTGCTTCTTCAAAATTTACACCGTGGTTGTTGAGATTGATAGCTGCTTTGATTTCGTTCCATTCAAATTCCATGATAACTTCCGATCGCCAATTAGGGAAGCTTGCAGCTATTTGATCGCCCATTCTCCGTAAAATACTAACACAAATACCGTACAATAATCCCACCATCCCGCATCTATTAACCCCCCAGCCCATGCTTTGCGATTACCTAGTACAAATCCTCACCGCCCGCGTCTACGATGTTGCCCAAGAAACACCTCTAGAAGTCGCCCCCAATCTATCAGCGCGACTCAACAATCAACTGCTGCTGAAGCGAGAGGATATGCAGTCTGTGTTTTCGTTCAAGCTGCGGGGTGCGTATAACAAAATGGCGCAACTTTCGCCGGAATTGCTGGCAAAAGGGGCGATCGCAGCTTCTGCCGGAAATCACGCCCAAGGAGTCGCCCTCGCAGCTCGCCACTTAGGAACTCGCGCCGTGATAGTCATGCCCGTAACCACGCCCCAGGTCAAGGTAAATGCGGTCGTAGCCCGTGGTGGAGAGGTGGTTTTACATGGGGATACTTACGACGATGCTTACGCTTTTGCGCGCCAATTAGAGGCGGAAACAGGCATGACTTTTGTTCACCCTTTTGATGACCCCCACGTGATTGCGGGACAGGGTACGATCGGCATGGAAATTCTGCGACAACATCAAAAACCCATTCATGCGATTTTTGTGGCGATTGGCGGCGGTGGATTGATTTCTGGAATTGCGGCTTACGTGAAACGGTTGCGGCCGGAAATTAAAATTATTGGTGTCGAACCTGTCGATTCTGATGCGATGAATCAGTCTTTGAAAGCGGGGAAACGGGTGCGTTTGTCGCAGGTTGGTTTATTTGCGGATGGCGTGGCGGTGCGGGAAGTGGGGGAGGAAACTTTTCGGCTTTGTCAGCAGTATGTGGATGAAATTATTTTAGTGGATACGGATGATATTTGTGCCGCGATTAAGGATGTTTTTGAGGATACGCGATCGATCTTAGAACCGGCGGGCGCATTGGCGATCGCAGGTGCGAAAGCTTACGTGGAACGGGAACAAATCGCAGGAGAAACTCTAATTGCGGTTGCTTGCGGTGCAAACATGAATTTCGATCGCCTGCGTTTTGTGGCAGAAAGGGCCGAGTTTGGCGAACGCCGGGAAGCTATTTTTGCAGTGACAATTCCCGAACAACCGGGAAGTCTCCGCAGGTTTTGCGAATGTTTGGGTAAACGGAATTTAACTGAATTTAGCTATCGAATTGCGGATGAAAAAGCAGCGCATATTTTTATCGGCGTGCAAATTCAAAACCGTGCGGATGCGGTAAAAATAGCGGCGAGTTTTGAGGATTGTGGCTTTAAAACTTTGGATTTAACTGATGATGAATTAACAAAATTGCATTTGCGGCATATGGTGGGCGGCCGTTCGATGCTGGCGGATAATGAGTTGTTTTATCGGTTTGAATTTCCCGAACGTCCTGGTGCTTTGATGAAGTTTGTGGGTTCCATGAGTCCTAACTGGAATATTAGCGTTTTTCACTACCGGAATAATGGCGCTGATTACGGGCGAATTGTGGTGGGAATTCAGGTGCCGCCGGATGAGATGAAGGAATGGCAGGCTTTTTTGGATACGCTGGGTTATCAGTATGGGGATGAGAGTCAGAATCCGGCTTATAAGTTGTTTTTGAGATAGGGGTTTTTGGGGTGGGGTTTATCACTCGGCGGTTGAAACCGCGACTATACAAACGAAGTCCGCCTGCGCGGACTAAGAGTAAGAGATTGGACGTGAATAATGTCATGTCTGGTTTTCGACGCATCAAACTTCCGATCGCAAATTCTGCACATCCTGAACGCTAAGTCCGGTTATTTGGGCTATGGTTGTGTCATCTAGGCGATCGAGTAACTGCCGTGCGATCGTCAATTTTTGTTCTTGTAGAGCGTCTTTAGTAGCTTTAATTATCGCTCCTTGTTGGTCGTAAATAAACATTTCTTGCCGTTCGATATTTGCTATTTCCTCCGGGCTTAAATTCACTCGATCTGCGATGTCAAAAGCTTGATGGATTTCGGGGACGCTATCCATTACTGGCGGGA
>NZ_JBGJZU010000003.1:0-129967 GCF_041354475.1 Microcoleus sp. | reverse complement strand
TTGGCTTTGACATCTAAAGAGGAGTCTTTTAAGCCTTCTACCTGTGGCGGCAGGTTGGGGTTGATAATTTCTAAGTCTTCAATGGTAGGATTGCCATCGTAAATCATGGCGTTGAGAAAACTGATCAAAATGTCTTTGCTTTCTGAGGAACCAAATATCTTTTTGAAGGCGTAATCGGTTTTGGGGTTGATGAATGTCATGGTGGGAATCGGGAATGGCGACGGCTGTGTCGATTTTATCATCAGGGCGATGGAACTTGATGGGTGCGATATCCCTTTTTGAAATAAATCTCATTCCGATCGCAAATTCTGCACGTCCTCAACGCTAAGTCCGGTTATTTGAGCGATTGTTGCGTCATCTAGGCGATCGAGTAACTGCCGTGCGATCGTCAGTTCTTTTTGTTGTAGAGCATCTTGAACGGCATCTTGAACAGCATCTTTAACAGCTTTAATGATCGTGCCTTGTTGGTCGTAAATAAACATTTCTTGCCGTTCGATATTTGCTATTTCCTCCGGGCTTAAATTCACTCGATCTGCGATGTCAAAAGCTTGATGGATTTCGGGGACGCTATCCATCACTGGCGGGATTTCCGTTATCGTTACCGCGTATTTCATGAAATAGAGCCATTTATCTGCTAGAGTTTCTAGTCGGTCTACTGTTTTGGTAAATTTTGGTAATTCTACAAATACTAACTTGAGATCGTTATCGGGATATGGTAAGTTAGAAATCTCTTCTTTGTAGACAAATCGCGAAATTAAGTTGTTGCTGTTTTTAAACATCTCGAAATCAGTAATCGTTAAAGCAATTACTGGTCTGAGCATTCGATATCCTTGTCCTTTCTGCAATTGAGATGCGTAGGTTTTGGCGGCGTTGTACAAGATTCTTTGTCCGAAAGACTCGACGTTTAATACCTGCATTTCAATAATGACTAGCGTACCATCGGTAAGTTTTGCTTTGACATCTAAAGAGGAGTCTTTTAAACCTTCGACTGTGGGCGGGAGGTTGGGGTCGATAATTTCTAAGTCTTCAATGGTAGGATTGCCCTCGTAAATTATGGCGTTGAGAAAGCTGATCAGAATGTCTTTGCTTTCTGAGGAACCAAATATTTTTTTGAAGGCGTAATCGGTTTTGGGGTTGATGAATGTCATGGTGGGAGTCTGGAATGGCGACGGCTATCTCGATTTTATCATCAGGGCGATGGAACTTGATGGGTGCGATATCCCTTGTTTAAATAACTCTTATCGCGATCGCAAATTCTGCACGTACTCAACGCTAAGTCCGGTTATTTGGGCTATGGTTGCGTCATCTAGGCGATCGAGTAACTGCCGTGCGATCGCCATATTTGATTCTTTAACAGCTTTAATTATCGTGCCTTGTTGGTCGTAAATAAACATTTCTTGCCGTTCGATATTTGCTATTTCCTCCGGGCTTAAATTCACTCGATCCGCGATGTCAAAAGCTTGATGAATTTCGGGGACGCTATCCATTACTGGCGGGATTTCCGTTATCGTTACCGCGTATTTCATGAAATAGAGCCATTTATCTGCTAGAGTCTCTAGTCGGTCTACTGTTTTGGTAAATTTTGGTAGTTCTACAAATACTAACTTGAGATCGTTATCGGGATATGGTAAGTTAGAAATCTCTTCTTTGTAGACAAATCGCGAAATTAAGTTGTTGCTATTTTTAAACATCTCGAAATCAGTTATTGTTAAGGCAATTACTGGTCTGAGCATTCGATATCCTTGTCCTTTCTGCAATTGAGAGGCGTAGGTTTTGGCGGCGTTGTACAAGATTCTTTGTCCGAAAGATTCGACGTTTAATACCTGCATTTCAATGATGACTAGCGTACCATCGGTAAGTTTTGCTTTGACATCTAAAGAGGAGTCTTTTAAACCTTCGACTGTGGGCGGGAGGTTGGGGTCGATAATTTCTAAGTCTTCAATGGTAGGATTGCCCTCGTAAATTATGGCGTTGAGAAAGCTGATCAGAATGTCTTTGCTTTCTGAGGAACCAAATATTCTTTTGAAGGCGTAATCGGTTTTGGGGTTGATGAATGTCATGGTGGGAATCGGGAATAACGGCTGCTATCTCGATTGTATCAATAGGGCGATGGCTACGCCCCGGCCCCGGCCTACGAACTTGACGGGCGATCGCACGATTCCCAAACATCAGGTTTATGAAATGCGATCGCCCGAATTGTCAGTTGCTTCAATTCTTCTGCAACCATTTTGTCAGCACGCGCATCCACTGGCCCGTATTCGGTGCGCGCTGCAAGTCGCTCCAGTCTGCCATTTGGGCAAAACCTAGTCGCACCAGCCAATTTACTACGGCGGTTATACCTTGGCGGGAGCCAACAACCATGATACGCACGGGTTCCCGATTTTCTCGATCGTCCGTGGGAGCTGGCTCTTGTTGGGTGTCGTTGGGCGGTTCGGTTAGAAAGTCTTTAGCCATTGGGAAGTCCTCATCTTCAAAATCAACTAATCACTACATATTGTGTAGTTAGTACAATCAGATCGCAATCACTACACATATGTAGTGATTGACAGTTGGGACATGCCTTGACATCATGGGGTGCATGGGAAAAACTGGTCGAGTTTTGAGAGAAGTGCTGGACACCTATGGGATTAGCCAAAACAAATTGGCGATCGCAATGGGCGTGCGTCGTTCCGTTGTTTATCGTTGGTTTAATGAGCTCATCGATCCAACGGGAGACACGCTTGTGAAGATGGTTGTGGCGTTAAAGTTGCTAGATATAGATGCAGCACGGGAGTTTGTGCAGCGCTATTTGGGTGAAGTTTTGGAGGATGAGGGTGAGGCTGAGGTCGATCGATCTACAAACACAGAATAGATTTATTGTTCGGAAGGCCGATGGCTACTTCCTTAGCTTGCGCCTACGCATTTGAGGGGCGATCGTCATTACTGCCAAAATCTTTTTAAGATTGGAGATGTTTTGAGGTTTTTCGAGCGAGGGTTGTAGAGGGCGATCGGCAGTATAATAGAATTGAAAGTTACACAAGAAAAACATGGCACGGGATCTCTTTCACGAAGCCGTCAAGCTTGCCCTTCAGAAGGAGAATTGGGTAATTACCGACGATCCGCTGCGGCTAGAAGCGGCAGGAGCAAAGTTTGAAATAGATTTGGGTGCAGAGCGCTTGTTAGCAGCAGAAAAAGCCGGAGAGAAAATTGCTGTCGAAATCAAAACATTTTTGGGCGACTCCCCGATTACTGATTATCATGCAGCATTAGGACAGTTTTTGAATTATCGTCTTGCTTTAGAACTCAATGAACCCGATCGCAAGCTTTATTTAGCAGTTCCCCTCCGGGTACACGAAGCTTTTTTTCAGCGGGAGTTTTTACAAATTTCGGTAGAGCGGCATCAAATTAGCCGCATTATTTACGATCCTGTAAATGAGGCGATTGTGCAATGGATAAACTAGAATTATACCGTCAGTCAATTCAAGCAATATTAACGGAATATGCGGCCACTCCAATTTCTCATGGTGAGATCGAAACGCAAACAATTTTTGATATTCAGCAAGATCGGTATCAGGTTGTTAACGTTGGTTGGAACGGGAATCGGCGGGTGCATGGATGCGTGCTGCATTTGGATATTAAGAATGGCAAGATTTGGTTGCAGCACAATACAACGGAGATGCGAATTGCCCATGAGTTGGTAGCAATGGGTGTGGCTAAGGAGGATATTATTTTGGGTTTTCAAGCGCCTTACGTGCGGCAATACACGGGCTTTGGAGTGGCTTAGCGCGATCGCCCAAAAATGTGGCAATGTTTTTTTCAAAGTTATACAATGAAAAAACCCTAAATTTTGATATTTTTATGCAAACACCACAAGTCGAACCAATACCGGGAGATTTAAGAGAAAATCTGTATGAAACAGATTTTTTTGCTTGGACTTATGCTCAAGCAAAATTTTTGAAAGAACGAGAATGGAATAAACTAGATTTACCGAATTTAATTGAGGAAATTGAGTCCTTGGGAAAACAACAACGTGCCGAACTAAGAAATCGCTTAAAGGTGTTACTTGGGCATTTATTAAAATGGGAATATCAAGTAGAACGACGCAGCCGTAGCTGGTTAATGACGATTCGCATTCAGCGTCGCGATACTCAAGAATTGCTGTCAGAAAACCCTAGTCTTAAACCCTATCTTCAGGAAGCATTGCAAAAGATATATGAAAGCGGTAGAGATTTGGCAACAGGAGAAACCAACTTGCCACTAAAAACTTTCCCAGAGAATTGTCCATATGAGTTGGAAGACATTTTTAGCGATCGCTTTTATCCTGGTGAACCTGCAACAGATGATGTGATGGAATGAGAACGATCGCAGATAGTTGTCTAATGGTAGGGAGTAATTCTGTTAGTGTCATTGTTGTTAGAAGTTAGTAAACAACTAATTGGCGCGATCGCGTAGCATAAAGCTGCTATTAGAAATTATAATGGGTACAGAAGTTTAGCATGGAGAATGTGCGATCGTGACAGTCCGAGAAGAATTAATCCATGAGATCGATCGAGCATCAGATGATGTACTTCAGGTGCTATTGAGTTTTTTGCGTCAGACGCGGTTGTCGCAGTCTGAGCCTTCTGTGTCGATCGACTCTGCTGAGATTTCGAGTGCTGGATTGACAGCGCAAAAGCACTATCCTCTGCGCGGGATGCCCTTAGTGATTGCCGAGGATTTTGATGAGCCGATGCCAGATTTATGGGATGCGATATCGCAAATAAATTATAGCGGAAATTAACGCTTCGGCTCAATATCGAATTCAAGCCGAGAACGATAAAAGTGAACATCAAATTCTAAGAAGAAATTTGTCTGTCCCAGAATCAATGATACGCTGTCACTTTTTGCCCAAGCAAATACTAATCTTACGGGAGCAAACTCCCCTATTTCAGCCATGAAAAATACTGGCATGGCTGGTTGATTGCCAACGTTACCAGCCAATCGAATAATGGCTTTGCTGTCATCCCACACTAACCCAAGCTGAATGCCTATTGTGTAAGGCAATACATTCACGGTGGCACCGCTGTCTACCAACCCAACAACTTCCACTCTCTGGTTATTGTGGCGCAGAATCAAGGGAATGCGCGGTAGGCTGTCAAACTCATCTTGAGATGGGTCATTGGTAGAGTATTGGAATCGCATAATACTCAGTTTTCGTTGTGGTTAGCCAGATTCATTGCCTGCATCAAAGCTGCACCCGCACCAAAATTATCATATGGGGTTGGTAGGTGGTAAATCTTGTCAGGTTCCAAAGGAAAAATATCCTCACTGATATCCTCTTCCGCCATGAGAATGCGGATTAACTCTCGTTTCTCGATCGCAGACAGTTGTCTAATGGTAGGGAGTAATTCTGTTAGTGTCATCGGTTGTTTTCCTACGATGCGTCTATGTTAACGGTAGCAGGTCAACGTAGTAATTGCAACTTTTAGGGTAGTTTGACAAAAAATGCCCAAAAATTGCTATAATAAAGAGTCTTAGAAATTTAACACTAAAAGCTGAGGTTAAAGTCGTGACAATAACTTCACAAGAAACGGATGTAGAAATTCAACAATTCCCCATTATTCTGGGACAGGGAGGGGAAATTACCATTCCCCAGTTATTACAAGATTCCCTCAATGTCGATCGGGGAGATATGCTGGTGCTACTCCAAATAGGTAATCTGATTGTGCTTGCTCCCAAACAACCTCAAGTTCCCCAACTAATCGATCGGATTGTCACGATTATGGAAAATGAAAATGTGGGTCTGACTGATTTATTGGCGGGTTTAGAAGCTGAGAGAGAGGCGATTTGGCAGGAGAAACAGTCTTGATGCGTAGGATATTTGCGGATTCCAGCGTGTTAATTGCCGGATGTGGATCGCGAACTGGAGCTAGTCGTGCTGTGCTGACAATGGCTGAAATAGGTCTTTTTAAGTTGGTTGTATCTGACCAAGTTTTGGAGGAATGCGATCGGAATATACGCAAAAAAATACCTGTGGCTATGCCAATTTTTACAGAGTTGCTAGCTGCTATCAACCCCGAAATTCAACCCGATCCATCACTAGAAGAATCATCGCAGTGGGCGGCTATTATTGAAGCTAAAGATACCCCGATTTTAGCGGCGGCTGTTCTGGCAAATGTCGATCGCCTTTTGAGCTTAAATACCAAAGATTTTACGGCTGAAGTTGCTACACAAAGCGGGTTAATCATTCAAACTCCAGCAGAATTTGTTACAGAAATTAGAGAAATTGTAGGAAAAGGTTTGTTGTCAACGTGATTCGAGCGTGATGAGCGACACATCAGAAATGCGATCGCACTTTGATTTGTTTGTAAGGGCGATCGCGCTTCACACACCACAATTTATTCTGGTTTCATCCAACCTTTAACGATCGCCTTCCCGACATTGACATAGGGATTGTCTAAAAACTCTTCGATCGCAGCTTCACCCCCAGCCTGCAACGCACCAACTACGCGACGCTTGAAACTAGGGGTAGTTTCATCATAAACGTACTCAATCTTTTCAGCCTCAGTAGCCATGGGATTCATTTTTTCTAAGTGTTTGAGAAGTTGTTGAATCTCTGCTGCTGCTTCTGAAAGAATTTCTTTTTCTTCATATAAATAATAATTAGTGCCTTGGTTCGTCTGTTGCCTAAATTGATTATTAGCCACACTTCCAATGTTCACAGCGCCGTAAACGCTTGCACTGTTACCAGAACTGTAAACTGTTCCACCGCTTATCTTAATTGATTTATCATTTTGAGACATGATTTAAACGACTCCTTAATCACAAACAAATAAATTATTAAGTGTAAAATCTATCAATATCGTTTCTAGACAAGAATCGATTTGGCTTTTCGTTTTCATTCAGTGGTATCCAAATCGATCGGCTGAGATTTGCAGCCACACTGTCTCTAAAATTTTGACAATCTTCATCTTTAATTGTAAAAGAAGTTGTGAATTTTAAGCTATGTTTTTGTGTGTTTTTTGTCCATCCATAAATTCTCAATTCGTAATTGCCAGGTTTTACCTCAAATTGCCTACCTCCTAGTTCAGTAATCCAATCAAATCGAATTACTTTATTCACAGAAGAAAGCCCTTTTATAGCAATCGGTTGAGCTAAATTATCATCTTCAAATCCACCAGTCTCAATTTTCACAAAAGTAGTCCATGTCATGTCATAAAAATCATCATCATTTTCCTTTGCAATAGCTAAGCGAATACGTTGAATTGTTCCGCCTTGTGGACTCCAATTATAGAAAGTAATAGGTAGGTTAAATCCTACTCCTGCCATAGTCACACTACTCGTCGTAACATGAGTTTTTGGAACGGGAAAAAGTATGATATTTCTGCCAACACATAACTTAATATTTGCTAATCTAAGACTAGAGGTATAACCAACAACAGAAGATATAGCCAAGCTAAGTATAGAAACTATTATTGCGAGCCAATCAGTTTCTTTTTTAGCCTGTTGTACCGTGCTGGTCTCATTTAGTGTTAACATTTTCTCTAAGGGAGTAGGCGATAACGTGAGTGATTGCTGTGTTATAAAAGCACCATAATTTGGTTTAATATTTTGGGGAATAAGTGTGTGATTAGATTGTTGAGCCAAAACTTTAGCAGCAATAGTTAATAATAATGTAATAATGCATATTGCTAATAATATTCTGTTTTTACTCATAGTGAAATGTTTACTATCACAGCATAATATTACTTTAAATCAATCATTAAAAATTCAAAAGCGGAAAAAGACGGAATAATACGGAACTTTTGTAAAGATTCTGTAAAGTTTGAAGATCGGAAAAATACGGAATAATACGGATAAAGTCGGCTATAATAACTCATGTCCTCCCACATCCCCGATGATGCGCGTCCAAGAAATACTTCAATTTATAGATGATGCTGTCTACGCCAAGACACGCAAACGTTTAAATGACTTGCAGCGCGGAATTATAGAAGGAACGCTGAAGCGTCAAAAGTATGATGACATTGCAGAAAATTGTGGTTGTTCAGCGGGTCATGCTAAGGATGTCGGTTACGAGCTTTTGCAAATGTTATCTGATATCTTTGATGAAGAAGTTGATAAAAAAAATCTTAAATCCGTCGTAGAACGGCAAAGTAATTTAAATATTTCTTTGGGTGCTCGAAGCTTTAATAGTAATAATAATATAATCGGCTGTGTAAATATGGGTTCCGAACAAACCACTCCTACGCCAGATGAAAGTCAGCCGGAAACTCCTGACTTGCAGGAGGAAAGCAAAAATCAGACTAAGATTGAAACAATAGATAAATTACGGCAGTTTGGCTTGAGCGACGAGCAAATTGCCGAAGCGCTAGATATACCTTTAGAGCAGGTTAAGCAGGTGGACTTGGAGGAGTAAATCTGTGCTATCTCCGAATTTTACTGGATCGGGCGATTTCCTACGGGATAGCTTTGCTTCACGCTCTTAGTTTTTTTGTTATAATCATCGAAGGTTGCCTTGTTAAAGTAAAATAAAATATCCCCAGATATTTTCAGCTATGAACACAAAACTGATTGAATCCTTAGTACAAATCATTCAGACACTCTCTGAAGAAGAGCAATTATTAATCCAAGCAAAACTATTTAGTCACATCCCCTATCCTTCTATTGTGGAAATAACCCAGTTAGCCCAAAGCGGGGGAGCATTTCAATTTCTGGATGATGAACCTGATATTTATACCCTTGAAGATGGAGAGCCAATTTAGTGAAGCTAAAAAAAGGAGATATTGTTTTAGCTGAATTTCCATTTACAGATTTGAGTCAAAAAAAGTTACGTCCGGCTTTAGTGCTGTGGGCAAGTTCAACCATAGATGAAATTACTATCTGCTTCATTTCTTCGCAAAATGTCACTAGCCTAAGTTTAGATGAATTTGCTTTAAATGCTTCAGATCCAGAATTTTCTAGCACGGGATTAAGAGTATCTTCTAAAGTTAGAGTGACTCGAATTGTCACTCTTGAACAGAGATTAATCGTGAGACGATTGGGCGAGTTAGGAAGTCAGCAAATGCAGCAATTGAATGCAACTATAATACAAGCATTTCAATTAGTATAGCCTTGTTTACTCTCGCGCGCTTGCCGGAAACGATCGCAAATCCCTGCAATAAAGGTTTCGCCATCAATCGGTGGAGTATGTTCGGACATGGCAACCGCAGCATCTATCTTAACTCGTACAGCATCGATCCATTGGCGATCGGCGCGATCGTATTCATCTAACAATCGCAAAGCAACTTCCAGCACTTCTTCGGCAGAGCCATATTTACCAGTTTGCAGTTTAGTCTGAATGAATATCTCTTGGGTTTTCGTCAGCGTAATGCTCATAATATTGATTTACCCGTTTGTTTTAATTATATCGCATCGATCGATCTTTGAAACTGGCGATCGGCAAAATTAGCATACCAAATTATTTCAAACCAGCACCGGACGACTTCTCAGCGGCACAAGAATTTCATGCAAAACACTAGGCTTCGCACTAAGATACACTTCACGACAATTACTCTCGTTATATCCAACAATAATTGCACCGATCGCACTACCGATTTCAGGATACATCTCTTCACTCATATCTCCCTCATCCAAAAAGTCGGGAATCTTAATCAAACCTTTAACAGCATCTTCACCAATATTAACAAACACTCCAAAGGGAGCATGATATTCAACTTTACCCAGCAAAAACTGCCCCAATCTGTACTTTGACTTAATTTGTTCCCAGCTTTGACTATCCATAATATTCACTGTGGTTTGAGGACTCGTGGAAATTGATTGATTATGGCAAACAAGCGTTGAGGTACAATTACCTCAATTCGATCGCAACCATCTTTCTCATCATAGCGATATTCCAGCGACTTGAAATACTGCTCATAAATTGACTTATCAATTGAAACCTCCAGTATTCCTTCTTTATAGCTTTGATTATACTCTTCTGCAATACTTCGATCGTGGGGGCCGGCAAAATAGGAGTTTCCATCGACATAAGGAGGATTGTAGGGAAAATCGACTGGTTGAAATCCCTCTTTAAGTAATTTTTGACCTTTGCGTTTTTGAGGTGCTTTGTAAATCGTAATGATTTGGGGCGATTGTGACTGACTAGGTTCCATGTAAAATGCTTCAAATTTCCCTACACTTTCCTTCACTAAATGCTTGTTCTGCTTGTCGAATCAAGAGGTTAAATTTGCCTGCTTTCAAATCCTCTTCAATTTGCAGATCCCAAAGAGATTCTTGGAACTCTTCAAACCATTCGACAAACTCTGCAAGTTCATTCTGTGGAAGTTGCTTTACTGCTGTCTTGAGTTCTGTAATGTTCATGGGTAAGTAATCTTTTTTGCTAATATTCATTTACCCGTTTGTTTTAATTATATCGCATCGATCGATCTTTGAAACTGGCGATCGGCAAAATTTGGATTTCGCGATCGACACCATCGACGGTAAATTACGGCTGTTTTGCTTTTCGCGGTACTCAATTACTCACCGGCAGCAAATACCTGTTCTGCCCGCAAATTTAAATTGGGAAATGTTGGCGAAATTATAGGCTCGCTTCCTCGAAATTGTTCTCTTTGATAAACTCCTGCAATTAACTGATAAACTGTAACTACAGGCTGTTTGGGCGAACCGATATAGCGCTTGCCTCCCAGACCTAAATAATCGGCAATCCAATATTCAGGAATGCCTAAAGCTTCGTAGTCTTCCACTTTCCGCGCGTAGTCATTTTGCCAATTGGTACTGACTACTTCTACTACTAATTTAACAGAATTACCGAGAGTAATGACTGGCTCGGTTTTCCATAACGGTTCATTTATCAAAATAGCGCGATCGAGAATTGCAAGATCTGGCCTAAAAGCTGAATTACCACCTAATGGTTTAATCAAGCATTTCATCGGAATGAACCAAGGTAAATTGAGCAAATCAATTGCCACGTTAAGCTTGCGATTGATTAATCCAGTAACTTGTTCGTGGGGGCCAGTCGGTTCCAAATGGATTAATTCTCCATCGATTAATTCGTAGCAGACTTCATCTAGATAGTTAGCAATGAATGCCTCAAAGCTTAGGACACCTGTATCGATCGCGGAAACCATAGATATTTTTCCTAGATCCGTTTGCTTTAATTATATCATATCTCTTATTGTTCAAATAGAGATGGCATATCTCGGCGACCGCATTGACTCTCGCGTGCTTGCCGCAAACGCTCCAGAATCCCTGCGATAGCTGACTAACCAATTTTTCCGAAAAAACCAATCATATCTCTACAGTAAAGTATAAAATGTTCAGTGGGTGCTCTACCAGCTACGGAGAAATCATGATTACATCTCACGGCTGAAGAATAAATTTGCTATAAATGGCAAAACTCAACTCTATTGGAGCAAAACCCGTGGGCCAGTTCGATCAAATATTCAATTCCGAAGATACGTCCGAAGTAAGTTTGAGTTCCGAGGAATCTTTAGCAGCAGTAGCATTTGTCGCAGCTTTGACCAATTCTCCTGACACTGATGCAGATATCTTAGAAAGCGTACTTTGGGAATCGGAAATCTTTGCTGAATATTCCGAAGATGATATGTCAGCCATGCTCAAAAAACTGGCGGGCATTTCTACCCAAGATGGTGTGGGAGCATTATTTAATACCGCTTGGGAGTCCATTCCAGATGAATTAGTCTTAGATGCTTTTGCTGTCACCGTAGCTATGTTTGTCGTAGATGGCGAAGTCTCGGACAAATACCAGCATTTTTTGCAGGAGTTCCAGCAAGCATTAGGTTTGGAAGATGAGGAAGCTCAAGAAATTATCGAGGAGGTAATTGTTGCTTATTCAGAATCTGATGAGGAAGTTTCTGATTTTGATGCGGCATTGTACGAGTCTCCAGAAGGCAATTTTACTGTCCCTATTCCAGTTGACCCCCAACAGGGCGGTAAAATTGATGAGCAAGAAGGCAGTGTTACTTTTTCTGATGACTTTGGCGTTTTGCTGAAAATTGATTATTTCCCGATTGCTGGTGAAGTGGCAGAATTCATCGAGTCTGTTGGGGAAGCAGCTTATCTTAGTTCGTTTCTCAACAATTTTATTGATGGCGCAATTCTTGGTACTTTTCCTCAGTCCAAGTTACTGCACGCCGAATCTTTAGAAAATGAAGAAGCGTATTTTGCGGTTGTTGATATACCTGGTGGTGCAACTATCAGTGTCCAGAAAAACTTGGGTTCTAGGACTCGGTTGAATGCCTATCGAGGATTTTTGTCTTTTATCGCTGAGGGTGTTTGTTACACGATCAGTTCTCAGATAGTTTATCAGGAAGCGGATGAAGAGGATTCTCTGGAGTCTGAAGTAGAGGTAATTATGGACAAAATTTTAGACTTTATTGAGACTATCGAATTTGCGGAACCTTTATAAAGTATAGGGCATGGGGATGCCTGATATCGGCCCCAAGACGATCGGGCCTCCAAGGGCAACTATCCTGAAGGAATCGGGCATCGGTAGCCTACTGTTTGCCTGTTCCTTCTTCTTGATTGAGCTCGTGCCCTTCGACTACGCGGACTGAAAGGTTCTTGTGCTACCCTTCGACTTGGCGAGGGGATAAACGCAGTCGTTCGATTTAAGGTCAGGATAAACTCCGTTGAAGAAGATTTTTTCGGGTTCTTTCTTCTACACAATTGTACGATCGAGCACTGGGTAAAAAAAACCAGTTCTCGATCGCACTTCCAGATTTTTCTAGTCAACCAAACTCGATCGACAGCAGCAATCAGCCACCATCTCAGATAACATAGTCTCCTAGTTAGTAGTCTGAGCTTCCTGCAACCTTTGCTTGAGTTCTTCCAGAGCGCTTGCCCAGCGTGGATCTGGCTGCACGGAACCGGAGTCAGCGCTAGAGGAAGTTGTGGTTGCTGGATTGCGACGAGACTTGTTGTTATCCCGACGGCGACTGCTTTTACCAGAACCTCCGCCACCAGTGCTAGGGGAAGCATCGCGCCGCTGTTGCTGTGGCTGACCCTGGGAAGGTGCCGAGGCTAACTGTGGCGATTGGGGTGACTGCTGTTGATCTTCATCACCCTTGTCCGATTTACCCTTAGAGCGTGGCAGCGCCTTCTCTATTTTCAGCGGGTTTTCCTTGAACATCAAGCCATTGTATTTTTCAATAACTTGGTCTGCTTGTTCATCAGTCAACACCGTTACAAAACCGAATCCTCTGCATTTACCAGTTTTACGGTCTGTAATTACCTTTGTGGTTACAGATTCACCCTCTGGTGCAAAAACATCTTGCAGTTCTTGGCGATCGAGTTCTTTCGGTAGATTGCCAACATATAGACGAATAGACATGAAAAATTCCTCCAGACTTGGATTCTAATTAGTTTGATCGAACAGCATTACCCGAAGTCAACTGAATATTGACCGCAGGGAAAGACGACATTACCGCAGAATCTGCGCGTTCTTCCGACCAACCTTGACAGCTCCCGCCACCTTTTAGAAAAAGATAATCTACTCTCCTGAAGCCGCAACTTGGCAGCCTATGCAGAGAGATCTTAAATCTAAGGTTGTTCTGTAAACTTTTAGTCATCACTCAAATGTTGAGGCTTTTGGCTATTCTGTATTATTTGCTTCCGGTTTTGATTCAGAATGTTTATAGCCAGCGGCGTGTAGAAATTTATTTCCCAGGATGTCAATTGTAAGCGATCGGAATGCCAGTATTCAGTTTAATACGGTGATGGGTAAAATCCCTAACATTTTTTCAGCCAGTAATTTTACCTCGCTCCTAATGCTGAGGACTATTTACCCCAATCTCCCTTGAATCGGGTTGGGGAGTTTCTGACCATCATTTAAAGGTATCACAGCCTTGGCAACAGAGCTAGTTATTTAGGAAGATTCACGATCAATTTAACCGAAACCATCTCTGAATCACTTTTGTGAATTCATCTCCCACAGCGAAAGTGGCTGTAGAAAAAAACAGCCGACAAGCGGCTGGCCCAATTTGCTGTGTTGGGAGGTTGACAACTTTTACGCAATACCTTTGCGGCTTTAGTCACTGAAGTGATTGCGATCGGTCGGCCAATCAAATTTATGTAACTAAATGTAACAGAATGTCGGTAAAAAAGCAACTTTTCTTTACGAAGAAGAACCCCCCCCCAGCCCCCCCCCTTGGGGGGAAGGAAGAGGGAAGAAGGATTCTGCGGCCAATCGCCAATCACAAATCGAACCATCCCCCATCTAATACCATTTCTCTAAAATCGTGCAACAATCTTTGACCCCCCCTAACCCCCCCTTATAAAGGGGAGGGACAAGACTACTGTTGCATTATTTTTTAAAAGTGGTATAAATATTGTGCAAATTATCTATGCTCCCCAAACAGCAGCAGCAAAGGCTAAAATTGCCGACCAGATGGGATGCCCCCTATCGATACATTTCTCCCTGAAAAATGATATATGCTCCCCAAACAGCAGCCGCAAAGGCTAAAATCGCCGACCATATAGGATGTCCGCTGTTGCTAACTCTGCCACCTTGACTGCGGAGGGTTTCGAGATCGATCGCCACAGTAGCTCCCCTTCGCAGCCAACCAGTCGCCACCACCGATTGTCCTACCAAATCACTAGGGCGAGTAGGTTGTGGCCACAAAGAGCCGATCGGACCAAACCTCGAAACATAGTGTAACCTCACCAACCCAGTCCCCGTCTGCAAAATCAAATCCTGTCCCAGCCAATTAGCCATACCCGATCGCCCCAAAAGTTTCCCCTGCAACCCCACTGGTTGAGCATCCAAGGGCAAACTATCCGAATTTGACAAAATTTGAGGTAAACTCGGTGCAGTGACTGCTCTGGGCACAATATCAGGGAAAAAATCATTAATCCGCATCAAAGTACCAAGACAAAAGCCGATCGGCAAACAACCCCACAGAATCGATCGATCACCCCAAAGCCAATCCAGCCACCAGATACTCGTCCTGGACAAAATCCCCCCAATCAGCCACAGCACCCCCACAATCGCCAAACTCATGGGAATTCCCAAAAAAGGCGCACCTTGTAAAACTAGGGGCGGTGGATGGCGCGGCCAAAATTTTGAATTAAATAGATCGGAAACCTGGAATTTGCCCTTAGTAGACTCCAAAGTTCCGAGATTTGCCAAATCCAACTCAGTTTCAAGTTGCCAGAATTGAGCATAAAGAGCCAACAACTTTAAACGCTCACCCATTAAAGGATGCGTGCTGTTAACCGTCAACCAATGGCGACAAGGATTGCTGACATCCCACAGCAAAATCTGTTCCAGAGGCGCGTGTAATCCAGCCGAACCAATAGTTACAGCTTGTCCCAACCCCACAGGAAATAGCAGCTCGAAACCTTCGAGGAAAAAGCTAGTTTGCTGCTGCTGCTCAATATTTTTCGCCATCCCGATCGCAATTTTAGCCAGAGCCCGCGTCAAACCATTGGGATTCCCCGTAATTTCTGCCGCGGTGCGATCGCTAAAATATACTCGACGGCGGGACACCCACAACATCGGCCATCTCAGCAACTTATAAATCCCGTAACTTCCAGCAGAAATCCCAGCCGCCAAAACTTTGACAACAGAACGAAAAAACTCGATCGAAATTAAACCAGATAACCGCTCCTCCCAGTGCACCACCAGCCCATAAATCAGGTAAGGAGTCTGAATTACCAAAACCGCCAAAGACATCGGCGCAAAATCCCAGTGAGCGATGTGCGCCAATTCCCGCGCCAAAATAGTCGCAATTTCATCCTCCGTCAATTGGTCCAAAAGTCCCTGACTCACAGCAATCCGAGCAAATCTCGGCAAACAGCCATAACTGAAAGCTACTGGTACATCAATTGGTAACAATTGGAGCACCGGGGCCGGCATATTCTGCTGTTTACAAAAATTTCGCACTACCCGATTAGCTTCTTTGCTGGACTTCAATAAAGTTACCCCCCCCAGAGGTTCCATCCCACAAATCAGTTTCAACACTGCATCTATCAACCAGGGAGACGAAGCTAGTAGCAATCCGAACATAAATTGCACAAAAGCAGTCGGATCGCGATAAAAAATCTGAATCGGCGCAAACACCGGCAGTTTAGTAAATATGTATAACTGAACCAACAGAGCATTAACATTGGTGAGCAGGAATTCCAGGATGAATCGCACCATCAAAAATAGTGCGATCGTACAGGCGAGTGTCTCCACCCGAAAACGCGCCAATTTCAGCAGTTTGAGCTTGCGCCACCCGGAAGCAGCACGCCCCGAATTGCGCCAAATCAGTTCGTAAGCATCTGGAGTTACGACTCCGGGGACCTCTGTGGGAGCATCTGAATCGGTGGCGGTGGTGGATGTTTCTGGTTCTGAAGTCTTGACCAGAGGTGGTTTGGGGGGTGCAGGTACTGGCGGAATCTGTGGCGATTTAACGTTTTTTTGCCTGCTAGTCTGCTCAAAAGCCACCAAATCTGTTTTTTGGTCGGTTGATGGTCGATCGCCTGTGGGCGATATTTTCGGTGGGGAATTGCCAACATCAAAGGGGACGAAGCCAGTTTCGGGGGGAGTTGCTGGGATTTTTTGTGGATTTTCCGGTGGTTTTGGGGGGCGACGATCGCTCAATGCGGTTAAAGTGCGATCGGCCCAAGTTTTGACTTGAGTATGGGGATGTTTGGTGAGGGAAGTGCACAGGGCGATGGATTTTTGAAGATTACCAGTCGCTTTATAGGCCATCACCAAGCCCATTTCTGCCCGCGTACCCAGTGGCTGATTGGTGGCGGATTTAGCAACAGATTCTAAAAGGGCGATCGCCCGATCGTAATCCTGTTGTTTCAAAGCAGCCAAACCAGCATCTAGAGACTGTTTCATCGATGAATCCGATTGATTGGGATTAGGTGGAGATACCATGACAGTGCCGGCGATCGCTACGCCTCTAATTGCCGATTTATACCAATTTTTTATGAGGCTGCATAGAATTCGATCCCCCCTAGCCCCCCTTAAAAAGGGGGGGACAAGATTCTGCTCTTTCGTCCCCCTTTCTAAGGGGGATGCGAGGGGGATCGAGATCTGTGCAACGACCCATTAAATTGGTATTACTGCGTCTTGTCTAAGATAGCCTAAGCTTGAAAAATAGATAAATAACTGCCAGTTCCACAACCAAATAGATTCCCGTTCCACAAGAATATTGATTTTTTGCGGAACGGATTCCCAGCCTACTTAGTCTTATCCAAATTCCGCGACTCCAACCAAATAGGAATTGCAATCCAAGCCACTGCTAACAGTAAAGCCACTACCGCAAATTGAGCAGCCCAAGCTACCAATTTCTCTAAAGACACAACTTGCCCTAAAAAGTAGGATAAACTTACCATTACAGAGGCCCAACTGGCGGCACCGAGAATGTTGAACAGCGAAAATTTCCAAAAAGGCATTTCGGCTATTCCTGCTAGGGGGCTGGCAAAAATTCTCAGCAGTGCGATGAACCTGCCTAAAAAAACAGCCTTAGCTGCATTTTCGCTAAACTTTTCTTTCAAGTCAAACAGTTGTTCTTCTCGAAAACGAAAGATTTTTCCTAGCTTCAGCAATAGTGGCCAGCCGCCGTATCTGCCGATCGCATAACCAAAATTTCCCCCCAATGTAGCACCCGCGATCGCACTTGCGAGCACAAACCAGTAATTCAGTTCCCCACTGCCGGCTAAAAAGCCACCAGCAATCGTAATCGTCTCCCCAGGGAGAGGAATTCCCAGATTTTCCAGTAAAATTCCCAGAAATATTGCCCAGTAGCCGTAATCGTGAGCAAATTTCTGAATAGTCTCTAACGATAAAAACTCAAAAGACATTCGATACTGCCTTCGTAAACTTTTGCAAAGCTGCGATACTTTTATATATTGGCTTGATTCAGCCAATAGTGCAATCTTTCGTTGTGTTGACAAATACAGGAGATTAGCCGGTGAGAATGTCAACTACACCAACTTTTTGAAATCTGCGACTGTTTCGATCGATCCACAGCTAATTTGGATATCATAAATTGGCATATTTGTCAAGCACAACCAATGACAAACAAATAAATCCGGCAGTTGAACCCCCACAGAAGCGATCGCCGGTGCAGCGGGAAAAGGCAAAAGTCGATCGAAACAAATCCTGTCCCCAGCCAACCCGAACTGCATCAAATAAGTTGCTGGCGGTGCATTTAACAGAGCCAGCAAACGGTAAGCCAAGTCATACAACTCTTGTCGCCAAACATCGGACAAATGCAGCGGTTGAAAATAGCTCAACTCCCCAGACTGCTGGTGGGCCTCGACACCGATCGCCTCAGCATACAGAGGGCCCTTCGCCGTCCACACCACAGGCAACCACAAATCGCCCTCCCCAGTCGCAGCTTGCAACTCCTGTTGTACTCGCACCCGCGCCGCCGAGACATCGCGACAAAATTGAAACAAATCTTGAGCGGGAAACACCAGATGGGACGGCACATCCAGTGTCAAAGCACAAATCATGGCATCTTTGTGAGCGATCGCCCCACCGTCTAGGTCCGCAACTCCACAGATCTTCACATCAGTGGCAGAATTAACATGGGCGATCGCAGCCGACAGAGCCAAAGCCGGTGCCCTATTGGCATCCGCCACAATCAAAACCCTAGACATTGCCAAAGCTCGGCATCTGAATGCCCCGATTGTCATCAGACTCTACAGTTGGCAAATCCAAACCTTTAGCCTTGCGGCTGCGCACGGCGAGACGGTAAGTTACGCTCTGCAATTCAGTATGCAGTTGGCGGTTTTCCTTTTGTAGTTGTTCCAATTTTTCCTTAATCGGCTCGATCCGCTCGGCAAACTTCTGGCGGTAAACTCCGGGTAATTCCTGAACTACCTGTTCCAGCATCCGAGAGCGATCGGTCAATTCTTGCACCGACTGCCGCAGTTGGTAAACTTCCGCATCCCGCTCGGCGATTTGTTCTTGATAAAAACCGACCTGTTCTTCAACAGCTTGCAGTTGTTCGCGCATCGCCTGCACTTGAGCGCTTTGGCGATCGGAAACCGACGGTGCCGGCACAAAACTGGTATTTCCCTTCACCAGTCTGAACAGCTCTTGAGACAACTGCTGCACCAATTGGTCCCGCATTTGCAGTTCTTCGTTGAGACGAGACACTTCCGATTGCAGTTCTTTGGTGCTTACAAGTTTACTGGGGTTCATCATCACCAATCCTTTTGGGCTAACATTTGCCAATAAATCAAATAGTTTACAGAATTATCTAACTCACTGAGACAGTGCAATGCAGCAGTCCCGCTGATTTTTTGTCACCACACTAAACCAGACTTGAGTTTTTTTAACAAAGTATCTAATTTTATTGTATTTTTTGCTTCCAAGATCCGATCGGCCCATCAAAGCTCTACCAATCAAGCCGATCTAATTAATTACAGCCGAAAGTACCAGCCCTGCTTCATCCAAGCAGCCCCCAAAACAAATAATCCCGTCCTCATGGCCCGCCATCGCCAGAATTTTGCGATCGCCCAAATTCTCTTCCTCAAACAGCCTAAACATTTCCCATGCCATCCCAGGAGTCCCGTAAGGTATCTCTTTTCTGGTAGTTGGAATCTGGAACAGCAGTTGCTGCCACAGTTGAGGGTTATGAACGTGAATGATACCACCGACATCATCCCGATGAAGGTACAGCGCCGCGTGAGTCAGAGACTCAGAAGAAGCTGGTACCGGCCCGCGACAGCCCAGGAAATTTTCTTCCAAGTTAAATTCGGTGACAGTACAGTAGAATTCAGGCCCCAGAGTTGACAAGTGTGCTGTCTGGGTACCTGAAATTACGAACTGGCAAGAATTACCGAGTCTGACGCTCACGTTACCAAAGCCGATGCCATTGTCGTACACCCCAATTAGTCCCAAAGAGTGGAGGCGATCGCGCCATGCCATCAAATCTACTATGGTCTCGACAGCTACAGGTTCTGCAAAAGTCCAGTCACAGTGATACTTAACGACTCCTTCATCCATAAATTTTTGCCAATCAAAACAGTGGATTCAAGGCTGCATTAGCCTACATTCCAGTATCGCCGTAATTGGCTATTGACATTAACAAAAAATAAAATATTAAAGAACAACACAGTATTAAAAACATGATCTTTTCGCCTCAATATATGGTTACAAAATTTCCCTAGGGCAAGCCACTGTTGGATCGCGCGATGCTGATTCCAGGATGTTGCTTCAACAGCTTTTGATGTCTAACCTGCTTAGTTAGCTGATTTATTTCTCTGTCACCAATCAAGTGTTTATACTGATCGTGCACACTTGAGCCGCCATGTTCTCCAAGGTAATATACTTAATTTTGGCTATTTTTATAAAAAACAACCGTATTTTTACGTATTTGTCTTCATTATACATATCTGGAGCCAAACCGTCAAAAAGTTAATATTTTTTAACAAATGAGGTTGCTGATGGACTGATTCCTGTTTCCCAAGGAGCCAATCCCGATCGCAAATCCGGGCAAAGCTACCCACTTTAGGGTCGATCGCTAATTTCTGCATCTCCTTGCCCCTCTCCCCTTGCCTCTGGTCTCCCCAGGCTCAAGAGGGGTTTTTTCACCGAAAAACGAGACGGAAGCCTCTGGCTTTTAGACATGAGGAGGAAGTCGGTAGCGGTTTCAACCGCCTTCAATATTTTTTTGTATTGGTTGTTTTGTAGTCATATTTAAATCTTCAATCAGGAATACTATGCTAATATAAACCAAGGAGGAAAACAGAATGTATGGATGCCAGCAAAATCTAATTAGTCCAGACAAAAACTTAAAAGCAGTCTTAGAATTCCTGTGTAGTGAAGCCTCAAAATTAATTAATTGTGGAACTTATTATGCCAGACAACTATTCTTCAAAACTGGCAGGATGCCGAGTAGAGCAAAGCTACATAAAGTTTTAGGAACGGACAATCGAAACATTCATTATAAAGCTTTTTATTCAGATACTGCACAGCAGATACTGACTAGCGTTGCTGAATCTTTCCAATCCTATTTGGGCTTGCTAGCTGGAATCAAAGGAGGGACAGTGACGCAACATCCAAGACTTCCTGGATACAGACAAGGCGGATTAGCACTTGTAACTTTTACAGGTAGATCGGTCAAATTAAAAGATGGAATGTTGCGATTTCCTTTAGGGAAGCAAGTTAAAGCTTGGTTTGGCATAGATGCGTTTTATCTGGCGATGCCATCTAACTTAGAATATGCTTCTATTCGAGAGTACAGAATTTTACCCAGGAACGGGTGTTTTTATCTAGAATTGGTTTACCAAAAAGAAGCTGTTCAATCCGGTATCAACGTTGATTATGTATTGATGATCGACCACGGGATGGACAACTGGATCACTTGTGTCAGCAATATTGGAACTTCATTCATCGTAGACGGAAGGCATCTCAAGTCCATCAACCAAGGCTACAACAAACGAGTAGCGACCTTGATGTCTGGAAAAAACAATGGATTCTGGTCGAAAAGACTGGAACGGCTGACCGAAAGCAGAAATAGAACAATGCGGGATGCAGTTAATAAAGCTGCTCGTAAGGTCATTAATCATTGTGTATCTTCCAAGATTGGTACAGTCATATTTGGATGGAACAAAAATCAAAAAGATTCGCTAAATCTGGGTACAAAGACTAATCAAAAATTTGTGCAGATTCCTACGGGTAGGTTAAAAGCTCGAATTGCTCAACTGTGCGAACAGTACGGAATCAAATTCGTAGAAACCGAAGAATCCTATACTTCAAAAACTTCTTTTCTTGATGCAGACGAACTGCCTAAATTCGGCGAAAAACCCGAAGGGTGGAAAGCTTCTGGAACCAGAATTAAACGTGGATTGTATCGGACTGCAAAGGGGTGGCTAGTTAATGCAGACTGCAATGGGTGTGCAAATATTGGCCGTAAAGTAGCAACAATGCTTGGATTGGATCTAAGTGGAGTTGGTAGAGGTGACTTGTCAGCACCTGTAAGACTTAAATTGTGGTCTTATGAATCCCCTCGCCTTTAGGCATGGGGAGATGTCAACCGGATTGGCGTTGGTTCCCCTGGGGCGATATCCTATAAGCAAGCCGATCGAGCAATCCGAAAACTCGATCGGCTAAGGTATTCAATAGAGGGCGATCGCCCGCCATCCTTTAAATGTGAAAGTGATAAAAGATACTACCATCGTCTTTAATTTCGCAATGAGCATTAAAGACTTCCGCTTGTTCGTTCAAAAAACGCTGGGCGACATCCGGCGACAGTCGCGTCTCCATCGCAAATCGCACCAGAGTGATTTCCCCATTACCTTCTTTGATCAGTCGGTACAAAGCACTTTGGAGGCGATCGCTCTCTTCTCGTTGAAAAGCTGCTTTATACCTCCAATCCGCCACCGTGGGAATCAAACCGCGACTGACTAAAATAGACAGCAGCAAGCCAAGTCCCAAAATCAAAGGCACTGTCGGATCGGAAGTTGGTGTCGCCACAATTTGTGGCGTTTGGGAAGGGGCCAAACTACTCACCATTTCTTTCTCCGACGCTTGCGTATCCGCCATTGCAAGCTGAGTTTTGTTGTAAAAGTCTTGCTGAACCTTGATTTGTTGCAACAGGCGAGCTCGCTCTCTTTCATATTGGTCGAGCTTTTGCTGAGCTTGTTTCAGTTCTTGAGTGACTTGTGCCAAGCGTTGATTGAGGGATTGATTGACGGATTGCCACCGATATTGGTTAATCAGGCGGCTCTTTTCCACCATCCCCTTCATCAACATATCCGCTGTTTTGATAGCTTGCTGCTGATCGAGCGATCGATACCCAACAGCAATCTCTAGCGGTTGTTCCGGCTTAGAAATCTTGACGCTAGCATTTTCTCTCACCTGTTGAGGCGACAACTTCACGGCATCTGCCACTGCTTTGACAACATTATCTGCCAACAGAACATCCGGTGTCAGTTGTTCCCCTTGCTTGAGAATAGTAGTACCGGTGCTAGAAAATTTGACTGGCGGACTATTAGAAGTCAGAGTGCCTTGAGCCATGAATCCGGGAGGCGGGGCTAGACGGTAGGCAAGGGCCCCTGAAATGCCCATAATTACAGCAAAACTGCCTAAAGCAATCCATCTGTATCGATTAGCTGGTGATTTAAAACGTAAATTTGCCATTTTGATAGTCAAGTCATAACATTCGCTTGCCGCAGCTACTGGTAAACCAAATAGCGATCGTCTTTTTCTTGTGAGTTAAATTGACTGCTGAAAAAGCTCTCAGCTTGTAGCGAAAAGCTCTGAGCTTTTCAGATTTGTCAATATCCAGGAGCAGAAACAGCCGATCGCGCTTTCATTTTATCAGAGCCATAACCTCAGCTTTTGTCCTTAAGAATAAATCTGTTACCAGGATTTGGGAAGTCTATGGACTGCCAACTGGCACTTTTGACCGATCGCCTCGCAGTGTTTGTTGACATTTAAAACTGTCACCTTTTCACCGCGAAGACTTAGGCTGGTCAGAATGGCTTGTTTGATTACTCTTACAAGCCCCGTCTCTTAAGAGCGGGGTTCCTGACCCAATTATCTGACATCTTGGCTGGAAGCGGACGCAGTTCCACCAGGAAAAAATCTTAAATACTCTGTCCAAAAAGTTATAGAACAAAGATTATACCACTTACCTATGAGTTTGCTATAAATTTAAAAAATTGTGGAGCCGATCGATCTGACCAACTCCACATCATCATTTTGATTAGCAATGGACACAGGAGCAACATTCAGATGCCGATGGGTAAAATCAAGCCTTCCCGCGCCATTACCGCCTTGGGGAAAGCCACTTGCACTTCCAGAGCAATGCGATCGAGAAAATCGTCAGTATGAGCCGGATCGTGGTGGAAAATCACCACACGCTTCACCCTAGCCTCCTTACCCATTCTCACCGCTTCCTGCCAAGTCGAGTGTCCCCAGCCTATCTTGGGAGACTTGGGGTTGTGATATTCCTCGTCCGTGTACATCGCGTCATAAATCAGCACATCAGCATCAAGGGCGAGATTATAGATATTTTCATCCAGTCGATCGGGAAAATGCTCCGTATCCGAACAATAAACAACGGATCTTCCCTGCCAAGTCACCCGATATCCCATAGCAGTATTGGGGTGATTCAGAGAACCAGTCCGAATCTCAATATCATCCAGCATCATAGTCTGGTTGTGAAACAGTTCGTTGAAATTCAAATCTGCCTGCAAACCCATCAGTGGCACCGGGGAATTCGAGTGTAGCACCCGTTCCACAAAGTGCCTTTTCAGGCAATCTCCATCCGGTGGAGTCGCCCCGTAAATATCAAATCTATTCCCACGGATAAAAGCGGGAGCAAACAGAGGAAACCCTTGAATGTGATCCCAATGATAGTGAGTAAAAAACATATAAGCTTGCACCGGCATTTCTTGCAGCAACTGGTCTCCCAGCATCCGCAAACCAGTACCGCCGTCAAAAATCAGGCGTTTTCCACCCACGCGCATTTCCAAACAAGAAGTATTACCGCCATAGCGAACAGTTTCTACTCCCGGTGTCGGAACACTGCCCCGCACACCCCAGAACTGCACTACAAAATCATCTATACCTTCCATTGCTTCAGACTGTTGAGGGCAATCATCAAAGGGAGTTGCCGCTACAGAGGACAAGCTGATTTCCATTTTAAAATTCAGACTTTAAGGTTTCACATTGTCCGTAATGGCGGAGGAGATGGTCGCACAACACTAAAGCTACCATCGCTTCCACCATTGGCACTGCTCTTGGCAAAACGCAAGGGTCGTGCCGTCCTTTTGCAGCCAGCAGCGTTTCTGCTCCCTCGCGGGTGACTGTACGTTGCTGCTGACGAATGGTCGCAGTGGGCTTGAAGGCTGCCCGGAGAATTATATTTTCGCCGTTAGCAATGCCACCCTGAATTCCACCAGAACGGTTTGTTACGGTACGAATCACACCCTGTTCATCAGTATAGTATTCATCATTGTGTTGGCTGCCTGTCAGGAGAGTTCCTGCGAAGCCCGATCCAATTTCAAACCCTTTGCTAGCTGGCAACGACATGATAGCTTTGGCCAAGTCAGCTTCTAGTTTGTCGAATACTGGCATTCCCAGACCTTTGGGTACGTTGCGGGCGACGCACTCCACCACGCCCCCGATGGAATCACCGCTATCCCGAACTTTTTCAATAAGTTCAATCATTCTTTCGGCACATTCAGCATCTGGACAGCGAACTATGTTGCTTTCTACTTGTTCTAAAGTGACAGTATCGGGGTCTGTAACACCTTCTAAGTCTTTGATGCGTTTGACATAGCCGACTATTTCGACTCCGGCTACTTGTTTGAGAATTTTTTTGGCGATCGCCCCTGCTGCTACTCTACCAATAGTTTCCCTTGCCGAACTGCGACCACCACCTTGCCAGTTACGAATTCCGTATTTAGCATCGTAGGTGGCATCAGCGTGGGAAGGGCGATAGGTAGTCGCCATTTCGCCATAGTCTTGGGGACGAGTGTCTTGATTGCGGACTAAAATGGCGATCGGCGTTCCCAGAGTTTTACCTTCAAACACCCCGGACAGAATCTCGCAACTATCAGCCTCTTTACGGGGAGTCGTAATTTTGCTTTGACCCGGACGGCGGCGATCGAGTTCCGCTTGAATTTCCGATGCGTCAATGGACAGGAGTGGCGGGCAACCGTCAATTACCACTCCCACCCCACCGCCATGAGATTCGCCAAAGGTCGAAATCCGAAACAAATGCCCAAATGAGTTGCCCATGATGCTTTAGCTTGAAACCTAATAATTTTTAGCTTAAATCGAATAGAGATTTACTGTATTTCTGAAAAATATACCATTGACGAGTATGCCACAGGCGATCGGCCTACACAATTACTCCCTTCCCGGTAGAAGAATATCTACCAGGGAGAGGGGGATGGGGCCTAAAAGCATGGAGCCTAAAAGCATTAATCTGACTGATGACTACTGACTGATGACTACTGACTAATGACTAATCTTCGTGTTCTTCAAAAGGATCTCTCAATTCCTTAGCGGGAGGGCCAAAGGCGGTGTATATCGAAAAGCCGGTGATTGCCACCAGACACACGCCCAGGGAAATGCCTAGAACTGCTGCGGGTTCCATAGTTTTGATTGATTATGAGTGCTCCTCCTCATAATATTACAAAAAATAACATTTTGTGTAATATTATATTGATTTGAGACGCCATAGGATATGGAGGCGACACAGGGATAAAACCAAGGTGAGGAGAAGGAGTATCTGCAAGCTGAATTTTATTTTTTACTTAGGTTGTGGAAAACACGTCAAATCCTCTCTATCACAGCATTTTTCTCATCTTTCGCCACAGACTCACTGTCGGCTAATTCCGATCGCCCACTAGATCCCGAAATTGCGATCGTCATTAGCGGTGGAAATATGTCAAACTTTTCTGTAGAGATTCATTGCAGGTGACTTATGGCACAACGGACTTGGTTAGGAGATATACTCAAACCCCTTAACTCTGAATACGGCAAGGTAGCCCCCGGTTGGGGAACTACTCTTTTGATGAGTACGTTCATTGGACTGTTTTTTGTGTTCTTGTTGATTATTTTGCAAATCTACAACTCTTCTCTCATTCTAGAAAATGTAGATGTAGATTGGTCGAGTCTTGGCCGCTAAAAATTGAGCCCGAAAAAGTCAGGCTACAAGTAAAAGCTGAGGGTAGAGGAGAAAGGACAAAAACTATGTTTTCCCATTTTTCCTTTTTTCCTTGCCCTTTTCGATTACTTTCTCCCTAAATAAATGATAACTAATTAAATCGATCGCAGGAGCAACAAATGAATATTTTTGGCATTGGTTTGCCGGAAATGGCAGTAATTTTTACGATCGCCCTATTGGTATTTGGTCCGAAAAAATTGCCCGAAATTGGTCGCAGTATGGGCAAGGCACTTCGCGGATTTCAGGATGCCTCGCGGGATTTTGAGTCCGAGTTGAACCGGGAAGCCAAGCAATTAGAAGAAGCCGTCGTCAGTAGCAGCAAACCAGAAACAGAAAAACTCGCGGCCGCTAATCCCAAGGAAGATAGCGCAAACAGTTAGATGAATAAGACTCAGAAGTCAGAAACACCAGCCGAGTTAGTGATTCCGCAGTTAATAGTTGGTCTAGGAAATCCCGAACCTAAATACGATCGCACCCGACACAACATCGGCTTTAATGCTGTCGATGCCTTGGCACAATCTTGGCAAATTTCTTTGTCGGAAAATCGGAAATTTCAAGGCATCTTTGGCGAAGGAAATCGGCCGCGGGGACAAAAAATTCGCTTGCTGAAACCGCTGACCTATATGAATCTTTCCGGTCAATCAATTCGTGCAGTGGCGGATTGGTACAAAATACCTGCCGAATCGGTGTTAGTAGTATACGACGATATGGATTTGCCGATCGGGAAAATCAGAATGCGACTTTCCGGTTCCGCAGGCGGGCATAATGGAATGAAATCAGCGATTGCTCATTTGGGTACAGACAAGTTTCCCCGCTTACGCATCGGCATTGGTAAACCTCAAAACGAAGTTTCTCAGAAGGAGAAAGATACCATTTCCTTCGTTTTAGGAAAATTTTCCTCAGAGGAAATCCAGTTATTAGAAAATGTGCTTAAACTGGTTAGAGAAGCTGTGGAACTTAGCCTCCATCAGGGAGTGGAAAAGTCTATGAGCCTTTACAATAGTCGCACGATCGCAGCAATAAATGCGGAAACAAAAAGGTGAGTTCGAGACGTTTACCTGAAACTACTGCATATGTCCGGGTTACTGGTCAATCTTGGCAAAAAGGCACGATTGAAGGTGAAGTAAGTGCCGGCAGTTTCGAGTGGCAGTTTCAGTGGCGTTTCAGGGAAGAAAAAACACTGATACTTGAGCCTTCTCAAGGTAGGGCTTTGATTCAAGAACCCCTACATCGTTTTCTAGAAAAGTGGGATTATCAGCTTGAACCTGGTGGGGACTATTCGTTTACGGTTCGGGCTGAGTTTTAAGATTTTGATATTTATATTAAAAAGTGTGAGCGATCGTTACTCGTAAAAGATAACGGAGATTTACTGGCTGAACCGCCCAGCTCAACGCCAGCGATCGTTGTCGTTCTTGTATTAACGAAAAAGTCCGTAAAGACAGTCAAAGATCTCAAATAGGTTCTATAATACATTTTGATGTTATCGATGACGATCGCTCCAAGAGTATCAGGAAGATATGTATGCCATTTTACGAACTGCTAAATGCTTCACAACGCCAAAAATCATCTCCCAATTCCGAAGATATCCTAGGTGTAATCGACACCATTTTTGACTACGTTGAATTTGTTAAGGGCGATCGCATTGCTACGCTTCCTGAAGACCTTTGGGGAACGGAAGTGGCGGTGATCGGTGCAGGAGTTGCTGGATTGGTTGCTGCCTACGAACTTTTGAAAATGGGTGCAAAACCTGTGATTTTTGAAGCTAGCCATCGCATTGGCGGACGAGCTTATTCTAAACACTTCACCGAATTTGATGGCAAAGAATCTCCTGTTGTTGCCGAGTTGGGTGCGATGCGGTTTCCTCCCTCTGGCAAGCTCTTTTTTTACTATCTTACCGAAGTTTTCAAGCTGCCGCATCCCGACGGAAGTGGTTTTCCCGATCCGGGGAAAGTCCCCACAAAACTGTATTACCAAAATGAACCGATCGACTGGCCCCAGGGTTTACCGCATCCGGACGATCGAGAATTTGAACGCATTGGCAACGAGTTTAATGCTTTTGTAAATAAGCTAGTCGAGCCACTGAAAAAAGCTTGGGGGGAACTAGCAACTGCCAAAGAAAAAGGCGATACTCAAGAGTACGAACAAAAGCGGAAACAGCTAACGCAAATTTGGCAAGGTTATATCTATCGCTATCAAAATGTCAGCTTCTACGAAGCAGTGCGTCAAGGGATTTCCAGTTGGACAGATGAAGATGCCAACAAATTTGGCGCATTGGGCATCGGTTCGGGAGGGTTTGGGCCGTTATTTCCGCTCAATTTCCTAGAATTCCTGCGCATCATCGCTAACGGGTGGGAAGACAACCAGCAACTTCTTCCTTTTGGCATCACTACTTTTATCCAGAAATTTTACACTGAACCAGTGGATTCTCCTCTAGGGAGGCGATCGCTGCAAGATTTAAATACTCTGCATCTCAACACTCCAATTACCGCCATTAAATACAAAAATGGTAAACCCGTCGTTTATTATACCAATCCCGATCTAAGCGAGCGATCGAAGTCCTTTGAAGCTGCGATCGTTACCAGCACAACTCGCTCAATGCAGTTTATGGGATTAACCCTCGACTCTCCTAGCAATTCTGATGCGGTTATCGCTCAACAATCCGTTAAAGTGGCGTTACGCAACCTTCATTTAACTACTTCTTCAAAACTGTTTATTCGGACGCAAACGAAGTTTTGGTTGGATGAAAATGACCAGCCCAAACCGAATATTCCGCAAAACATTCAAACTGACGAACTACCGCGCGGCATCTACGCCCTTGACTACCCCCAGGAATACAACCCCGACCAAAATGGAGTTGTCGTGGTTAGCTACACTTGGGAAGATGATTCAACTAAGTTAATGGCACTAAGCCCGCAAGAGAGGCTGGCAGTGTTTAAAAAATCGATCGCCCGCGTGAGTCCGGAGTTTGCGGAAAATCTCGTTCCCCTTCAGTTTAAGGACAAGGATGGTAAGGACAAGGACGATATTTTGTGCATAGACTGGCAAGCAGAAAATTATTACTACGGCGCGTTTAAGCTTCAGTATCCCGGACAAGAACCCAATATTCAGGCGGCTTACTATCAATTTTTAAGCGTTTTGGACGATCGCGATCGAGGAGTGTACCTGGCTGGTGATAGCGTTTCTTGGGCAGGAGGTTGGACAGAAGGAGCGATGCACACAGCAATTAATGCTGCTTGCGCTGTGGCTAAACGTCTAGGTGCAAAAGTTAAAGACAACTCACCTCTAACTCAAGACTCGCGCCTGTACTATTACGGGCAACGCTTACTGCGCTATGAAAAAGCCGTTGGCTATTCAAACCATACCAATAATGAGCTTTACAATTGGTTTGATGATACAGAAGCAGCGAAAAATCAAGTTTTTCCATTTTTGACTAAAATTGTTGTTCGTCACGGGGATATTATAGATCGCCTGCAAATATGCTATGGCGATGAATGTATGTTTGCGCGTGGCGGTAACGGCGGTACAGAAAGTATCTTTAACATCGAACCAGGAGATACTCTCGTTGAAGTTTCGGGTTATTACGGTACTTGGTATGGTTGGACAGCGATTCTGCAATTAACCTTGACAACTCAAAATGGTCAAACCGCAACTTACGGCACAACCAACAATGCTATCAATATCTCGTATTTTTCTTTTACTGCTAACTCAGAGCAAAAAGAACGCATCTTAGCTTTTCATGGTTCTACATTTTCAGGAAACTTGGCAAACGGACGCGCTACTTCGTTTTTAGGGTCTCTAGGGGTAACGATTCAATATCCGGATACTTCTCTTGAAGGATAATCCGGCTGACTGAAGGTTGCAGCACGCGGGAATTAACCTAAATCGTGCTGCTCTTTTATCTATCTAAATTATCTCGTACTAAGTAAGTCGGTGGAAATAGTTACAACTATGTAATGAAATATTAAGTGGTGCGAATGGAGTTGAATTTAATACGTTCCGCAGTATGGTTTCCTTTTTCTGCTCTAACTTCTAAATATTGTCGTAAATTAGGTTATTATTTGCGCATATCAAAACTTTAATTTATTGACTGGATAATTATAATGACGATCGTACTTAGTGGTTACCAGATTCTCAGTCAAATTTACGAAAGCACCAATTCTATAGTTTATCGAGGTATCCGACAACAGGATAACCAACCTGTTATCCTCAAAACGCTAAAGCAGGACTATCCCACGCCTGCTGAGCTGACCCGCTACAAGCAGGAGTATGAGATTGCCAGCAATCTGAACATCGAGGGAGTCATCAAAGTCTACAGCCTCCAGGCATATCAAAGGATGTTGGTCATCGTCCAGGAAGATTTTGGTGGTAGCTCGTTGAAGATGTTGATGAACAATCCTGTAGAAGCACAAAACATTGCCTCCCTACGCCAGTTTCTCCACATCGCCATCAAAATAGCAGAGATTTTGGGTAACATTCATGCTGCCAACGTTATTCACAAGGATATTAACCCTGCCAATATTCTTCTCAATCAAGAAACAGGACAAGTAAAAATTATCGATTTTGGCATTTCCACCGTCTTCACTCGTGAAAATCCCACCCTGAAAAGCCCGAATATTTTAGAAGGGACATTAGCTTATATTTCTCCAGAGCAAACCGGGAGAATGAATCGCTTCCTCGATTACCGCACTGACTTTTATTCTCTTGGTATTACCTTCTGCGAACTCCTGACCGGACAACTTCCATTTACTACTAATGATGTTTTAGAATTGGTACATTGTCATATTGCTAAACAGCCCGATTCACCCCATCAAATCAAGCCAGAAATACCCAAGCCTGTTTCCGATATTGTGATGAAAATGATAGCGAAAACGGCTGAAGATCGATATCAAAGTGCTTTTGGCATCAAAGCTGATTTAGAAATATGTCTGAACCAGTTACAAACCCAAAACCTAATTGAGCCATTCAATCTCGGTTCTAAAGATACCTCCGGCAAGTTTCAAATTCCCCAAAAAATCTACGGACGTGAAGCAGAGATTGTTACTTTATTAGAAGCATTCGAGCGAGTGGCAGCAGGGAAAATAGACGGAATCGAACTGATGCTGGTAGCGGGTTATTCGGGAATTGGCAAATCAGCATTAGTACAAGAAATTTACAAGCCAATTACTCGCGACCGCGGCTATTTTATTGCTGGAAAATTCGATCAGTTTCAGCGTAATATTCCCTACTCGGCTGTAGTGGCAGCTTTTTCAGACTTGGTTCGACAACTGTTAACAGAAACAGAAACACAACTAAATAAATGGCGACAAAAAATATTAACAGCTTTAGGTGTTAACGGTCAGATCGTAATTGATGTAATTCCTGAAGTAGAACTGATTCTTGGCAAACAACCACCAGTGCCCAATTTAGGCTCTGCTGAAGCGCAAAATCGCTTTAATTTAGTATTCCAAAACTTTATTCGCACTTTTTGCGATCGAGATCATCCGTTAGTTATCTTTTTGGATGACTTGCAATGGGCCGACTCTGCTACTCTCAAATTAATTCAACTAATGATGACGGATGCAGAAACGCAATACCTATTTTTAATAGGAGCGTATCGAGATAACGAAGTCAACTTAACTCATCCTTTGATGATGGCTTTGGAAGACATCCGCACTGGAGGTGCGACTGTCAATACGATCGCGCTCGCACCTTTAAGTATAGAACATATTAGCCAGCTTATTGCTGATACATTGTCTGCTAACATAGAAACCATAAAATCATTATCCAAATTAGTATTTAGTAAAACTAATGGAAACCCTTTTTTTGTTAACGAAATTTTGAAAAAGTTGTACAATGAAGAGCTGATTTATTTCAATTTTTACTCGCATATTTGGCAATGGAATATCGCCCAAATTGAACAAACATCGATTACTGAAAATGTAGTTGACTTAATGATTGCCAAGCTCAAGAAATTGCCTGAATCAAGTCAGCAATTATTGCATTTTGCAGCTTGTGTAGGAAGAGATTTTGATTTGAAGATCCTATCACTTATTTCCGGAAAATCGGTAGTAGAGCTTTTTTCAGATCTCAAAGTTGCCATTCAGTCAGAGTTAATTATTTCCTTATCAGAATTAGATTCTGAACTTTTAATCCAATATTATAAATTTGGACACGATCGCATCCAGGAAGCTGCATATGCTTTGATTGATGAATCACAGAAAAAAGCAATTCATTTACAAATTGGTCGCTTAATTCGGCAAAACAGGCGATCGGAAACCTTATCCGAAAAAGTATTTGAAGTTGTCGATCATTTTAATAAAGCTGGTGAAATTATTACGGAGCGACAAGAGCGAGACGAAATTGCCAAGCTAAATTTCATAGCGGGTCATAAAGCAAAAGCAGCAACAGCTTATGGTGAAGCTGTTCAATATTTGCATAAGGCATTAGATCTCTTAGCAGAAAATAGTTGGGAACTCCAGTACGAATTGACACTAAATATTTATACAGAAGCGGTACAGGCAGAATACTTAAATACCAATTTTGAAGAAGCTGAAAAGCTTTCTGAGATTCTATTTCAACAAGCCAAAACTGTACTCGATCGAATTAATGTTTACGAGGCAAAGATACAGTTTGCTTGCGTTCAAAATCAGATGTCTTGTGCGATAGATACTGGCTTGCAACTTCTGGAAATGCTGGGCGTGTCTTTGTCACACTCACCGCCGACCAACTTAAACATTGACAGTCTTTATGAATTGCCAGAAATGACTGACCCTGCCTTATTGTCAGCCATGCGTATATTAGTAAATTTATTTAGTCCTGCCTATATTAGTAATCCTGCCTTATTACCGACGATCGCATTTACCATGCTCGAACTATGTCTTCGAGAAGGGAATTCGCCCCAAGCTGCTTTTGCTTACGCTTTTTATGGAGTTCTTTTGTGTACGGAAATGAACGATATCGAGGCGGGATATAAGTTTGGTAGATTAGCTTTGCAGGTGTTAGATAAATTTGAATCGAGCTATATAAAATGCAAGGTTCATGAAGTATTTAATGCCTTCATTAGACACTGGAAAGAACCTGCTCGTGCCTCAATAGAAGCTTTGCGCCAAACCGTTCGATTCGGGATGGAAACTGGAGATTTAGAATTTGCCGGTTATTCTGCTCTTCACTATTGTGCTTACATATTATTGGTGGGAGAGCCTTTGGAGTCAGTTTATGATAAGCAAATGACTTATATTGATTTTTTTCATAAATCAAAACAGGAATTTTCATTTTATTATGCCAAAAATTGGGTGTATTTAGCCTGGAATTTACTTGGTAAAACTGACAATAATAATCGCTTAATGGGTGAGCTTTTCAACGAAGAAGAAATGCTAGTATTCTTTAAAGAGAATAATAATTTTAGTTCTTTATTTTGCTTTTATCTAGTCATAACTATGCTTAGTTATCTATTTAAAGACTATCAGGAAGCTGCAAACAATGCAGCGATCGCTACGGAGTACGAACAAGCGATGGCAGGATTGCTTCCTGCCACTCAACATCCATTTTACTATTCTTTATCCCTTCTGGCTTTATACCCAAATGCCGATCACGAGCGAAAAATAGAATATCTCGAACAAGTAAATCTCAATCAAAATAAAATGAAAAAATGGGTCGATTGTGTGTCGGTCAACTTCCAGCACAAATACGACTTAGTGGAGGCTGAAAAAGCTAGGGTATTAGGTCATAATTGGCAAGCAGCAGAGCTTTACAATCGAGCGATTAAGGGTGCTATAGACAACGGATATATTCAAGATGAAGCTCTGGCTTATGAGTTGGCGGCTGAATTTTATCTAGCAAGTGGTATGGACAAAATTGCCGAAACCTATTTGCAAGAGACATACTATAGCTATACTCGCTGGCAAGCTTGGGCAAAAGTTAAGGATTTGGAATCAAGATATCCGCAGTTACGAACTAAATCTTTGGCAGCCACTCGCATTACAGAAGCGCGCACGAGTGTAACCCAAATACAAACTACCACAAGTTCAGACATCGCTTTAGATTTCGCCACAGTCATCAAATCCTCCCAAGCGATTGGGAGTGAAGTTATGTTAGAGCAACTACTACCGAAATTGCTCAAGATTTCGATCGAAAATGCCGGGGCGCAAGTTGGTTTCCTAATTTTAGAATCTCAGGAAAGATTGTTGATTGAAGCTGAAGGCTCTGTGGATTCAGAACGAGTCACTGTCTTGCAGTCAATCAACATTGAAACTAGCGAAAAACTGCCACTAGGTGTCATCCAATACGTGGCGAGAACTCGAGAAGATGTCGTTTTATCGGATGCTGCTAAGGAAGGAGTTTTTACTAGCGAACCTTATATGGTTAAAAATCAGCCTAAGTCACTCTTATGCACTCCTATTATTAATCAAGGCAAACTCATCGGCATTCTGTACTTAGAAAATAATCTGACTACAGGAGCTTTTACTTCTGATAGATTGGCAGTTTTAAAGATATTATCTTCCCAAGCAGCGATTTCGATCGACAATGCTCGACTCTATCAAAACTTAGAAGATAAAGTCGAAGAACGCACGGCTCAACTAGCTCAAGCAAATCAAGAAATTAGCACCCTAAATCAGAAACTCAAAGCCGAAAATGTCCGCATGAATGCAGAACTTAATATTGTCAAACAATTGCAACAAATGGTGTTGCCCAAACAGTCAGAACTCGCAGCAATTGAAGGTTTAGAAATAGCTGGATTTATGGAACCGGCAGATGAAATTGGCGGTGATTACTACGACGTATTGCAACAGGATGGAAGAGTTAAAATTAGTATTGGTGATGTCACCGGACATGGTTTAGAAAGTGGCGTGTTGATGATTATGGCACAAACTGCTGTCAGGACGCTTCAGAAAATGAACGAAACAGATCCTGTGAAGTTTTTGGATATCATAAACCAGACACTTTATGACAATCTCCAGCGCATTGACTCGGATAAAAATATGACTTTAGCCATCTTAGATTATGCCGGAGGTGTCCTGAAATTAAGCGGACAACATGAAGAAATGATTGTGGTGCGGGCTGATGGAACATTGGAGTGCGTAGACACGATGGATTTAGGCTTTCCCATTGGCTTAGTAGAAGAGATTGGCGACTTTGTTGCTCAAGCAGAAGTGCAGTTAAATCCTGGGGATGTGGTGGTGCTTTATACTGATGGAATTCCTGAAGCTAAAAATATTAGTAAAGTGCAGTACGGATTAAAAAGGTTGTGGCAAGTGGTGGTTGAAAATCGTCAACGCTCAGCCCAGGAAATTCGGGAAGCTGCGATCGCTGATGTGCGACAGTATATTGGTGTTCAGAAGGTTTTTGATGATATTACTTTGGTGGTAATCAAGCAAAAATAGAGTTCTTTTGTTACATAGTTATAAACTTTATAACCACATTTTATGCTAAATCTAGCCTACAGGAATTAGTGTTGTAAAATACGGATGACCGAAAAGCTGACTGCATAAGTCTTCTTCCTTCTTCCTGAATTTCCCCCCTAGGGGGGGGGCAGGGGGGGTGACTTCTTCCTTCTTCCTTCTACTTAGTATGTGAGATTTGAGGATACGAACTACCAACCAGCGATCGACTAATGAGAATTTTCAGAAATTTTTCGCATTCCTAAAACCAATGTACCTAAAAACAATAGCCCGATCGCACCAGCTAGCGGATTGCCGTTAACTCCCGTCACCCAGTCCGGTACCGAACCAGAATATATAATTAATTTCCCGACATTAATCATATAATATCCCCAAACTAAACCTGCATGAAAGCCGATCGGCAAACCAAGACGATTTTGGCGCGATCGCTTTCCCCCAACCAATATCAAACCCAACAGCAACAACCCCGGAAACTGCGGCCAACTCCGCAGCATGGCAACCACAGGTTTGATAAAATGGGATAGGGCAAACAAAATGCTATTCGCCCACAAAGATACTCGATCGCTGTAGTCCCGCTGCAACTCATCGAGCAACCAACCACGGAATACCAACTCCTCCGCAAAACCCACTCCTAAAGCACTCAAAAGCCCTTCTGCAATGATTCTAGGCAAATTATCTGAATTTTGCCATGAGACGAAACCGAGCAGTCCTTGCACCCCAAATAAGCTGAAAGTGAGCAAAAGCCCGATCGCCAATCCAATTAAAAACTCGAAACCGTTCTGTCTAGTATTGATCAAACCATAGCTTTTGATCACTTGGCTGTTTCCGTAAACTTTTTTTCCCCAGAGTCGCACCAAGAACAGAAACTCACTAAACAACAGTGCCATAGTTAGAATAGTGGCGAGGTTGCTGTCTTTAACTAATAAGTAAATTGGTGCTGCTAGGGGCAACCAGATGGATAATAAAGCTAACAGGAAAATGAGGATGCGCCCCAAAAATGGATAACTGGCTATTTTAATTAATTTAGTCATTAACCCTCAAATAACACGCGCTTTCCATCAGTCCAGCAGGGGTTTAAACCCCTGCCTCATAGCTAAAGTCGGTTAAAACCGACTCAAGATTATAATAGAATATATTATCAATATTAGTCCTCTTTTAGAGCAGGGGTTTAAACCCCTGCCTCATAGCTAAAGTCGGTTAAAACCGACTCAAGATTATAATAGAATATATTATCAATATTAGTCCTCTTTTAGAGGACTTTAGCTATGAGACAGGGGTTTTTAACCCCTGTCGGACTCTCGAACTCACAAACAAGACTGGTACTACATTTAAACTGAAAATTGAGATCTGTGAGCCATGCCCTACTGCTACTTACTGGACTCTGTACGAAGCAGGCACAGAAAGCTAGAATAGCATTGTAGTCAGGCAAGTGAAATGCCTTTAGATGTGAGGGAATGGACTTGTCATCACTGTGGCACTCGTCACGACAGGGATGGAAACGCCGCCACAAATATTAGAGCAGAAGGACTCAGAATGCTAAAGACGGATGGTTCAGCCGTTTCTGCTGTAGGAGGGGAGGTAAGACCTTCATGGGGACGGAAGTCTGTCTTGAGGCACTCGCCTGTGATTACAGAAGCTCCCGCGTTGTGCGTGGTACTCCAGGTTAGCGGTGAGTAGTTCACATAAAACAAAGCTATCAAATCAGGGAACAATGACTGAAGACTCCGATTTCTCCAATGTCGATCGAGAATTAGATGACACAATTTTAAGCTTCGCAGATATTCAGGCAGAACTCAACCTCCGCCATGCTACAGATGCTCTGCGAGATATCGTAGAAAATCTCGACTTGACTCCCATCGAGCGAACTGGACTAGAGCCGGAAATTAGGGGGTTGGAGAAAATGCTCGATAAGCTAGAGCGCGCTTGTGTCCAAATCGCTGTGTTTGGAATGGTGGGGAGGGGCAAATCTTCGGTTTTGAACGCGCTTTTGGGTCAAAATGTGTTTGAAACAGGCCCGACTCACGGCGTGACTCGCACCACAACGATTGGACAGTGGGATGTTGGTGATGGAGTTAATCAAAATTTGCCCGATGGCTTACGCCCCGCTACGCTACGATTTTCGCCGATTATTTACCGTTTGTCGCAAGTTGAATTAATCGATACTCCGGGAATAGATGAAGTTGATGGCGAAACTCGCGAACTTTTGGCTAGGCGCATTGCGAAACAAGCAGATTTGATTTTGTTTGTGGTGGCGGGCGACATTACGAAGGTGGAATATCAAGCACTTTCGCAATTGCGAGAAGCCGGAAAACCGATGTTATTAGTATTTAATAAAATTGACCAATATCCCGATGCAGACAGATTGGCAATTTATCACAAAATTCGGGACGATCGCGTGAAAGAATTGTTATCTCCTGATGAAATTGTGATGGCTGCTGCATCACCTTTGACGGCGAATGCAGTGCGCCGTCCCGATGGCAGTATGGGCGTGAAAATGACTCGCGGTTTGCCACAAGTTGAGGATTTAAAATTAAAGATTTTGGAGATTTTAGACCGGGAAGGTAAGTCTTTGGTCGCTTTGAATACGATGCTCTGTGCAGGGGATATTAACGAGCAGTTGGTGCAGCGGAAAATGGAAATTCGAGAGGATGCTGCTAATCGGATTATCTGGAATGGGGTAATGACTAAAGCAGTGGCGATCGCCCTTAATCCAATTACTGTAATTGATATCCTCAGCGGTGCTGTAATTGATGTGGTGATGATATTAACTCTGTCTAAAGTTTACGGCATTGCCATGACGGAAGCGGGAGCAGTGGAATTGTTACAAAAAATTGCCATTAGTATGGGGGGAATTACAGCGGGGGAATTGGTGGCGAATTTTGGTTTGAGTTCTTTGAAAGGATTGTTGGGTTTAGCGACACCGGCAACCGGGGGCTTAGCTTTAGGACCTTATGTTTCAGTAGCTATGACGCAAGCTGCGATTGGGGGAGTTTCTTGCTACGGAATCGGTCAAGTTACTAAGGCTTATTTGGCTAATGGTGCTTCTTGGGGAGATGATGGGCCCAAGGCTGTTGTCACCAAGATTTTGTCTTCTTTGGATGATGATTCTATTTTAAATAGGATTAAGGAGGAGTTGCGGGCCAAGCTGGATTTGCGGGAAGAAGCAAGAAGGATCAAAGTTGACACTCCTGGGCCTTAAGCCATGGGGATTCTGGAATCTACCTCCCGTTATACTGAAGGTTAACGGGAGTGCTGTTGAGATGGGATGGAGTTTATTCAACCGATTCGACGATCGATACCGTCGATCGCACCACCGTCGGCAGTACAATTTTCTCCACCGCAGGAGTACAGCCTAGCCACTGCACAGACACTTCGGCAAACTGCTCTGGCTGGCCACTGACGCAAAAACGAGTAGGCAAAGCAGTACCTGAATTCCGCAGCCCTAAAAGCTCTAATTCCTGAGCAGCAGCAGCCACTACCCGCACCGCCGGATCGATTAAATTGACCCCAGCAGGTAACAGCGATCGCAACACTGGAGCCAACAGCGGATAATGAGTGCAGCCGTAAATCAGCGTATCGATACGCTGCTGAATCAAAGGAGCTAAATATTCCCGCGCTACCTCAGTAGTGTAAGGATCGTAAATGCGGTTTTGCTCCACCAGTGGCACAAAAGCCGGACAGCTAACTTGCCACACTCGGCAAGAATTTTCCATTTCCAAAATCGCATTGCGATAAGCATTGCTAGCCGCCGTAGCAGGAGTGGCGATGACTCCAATCCGCTTCCCTTCCTGTACCGCAGCCTGGGCCCCCGGCAGAATTACTCCCAGCACCGGAATATCAAACTCAGCCTGCACCATTTCCATCGCCAAAGCCGAACTGGTGTTGCAGGCCATAATCACCATTTTCACATCCTGTTCCACCAGCCAAGTCATAATTTCCCGCACAAACTGCACAATCTCCGCAGCAGTACGAGTGCCATAGGGAACCCTCGCCGTGTCTCCAAAATAAAGTATTGATTCCTTGGGTAATTGTCGGTACAACTCCCTCAAGACAGTTAAACCACCTACCCCGCTATCAAAAATACCGATTCTTTGTTGTCCAGAGTCTGTTGTCATTGGTTAATTATTAGTTGTTAGTTGGCAGTTGGCAGTTGCTGTGCCCTGAGCGTAGTCGAAGGGTTAGTTGGCAGTTGGCAGTTGGCAGTTGGCAGTTGGCAGTTGGCAGTTGTTAGTTGTTAGTTGGCAGTTGGCAGTTGTTAGTTGGCAGTTGCTACCAATAACCAATAACTAATAACCAATTACCAATAACTAATAACCAATTACCAATTACCCTCTCTCCGCCAATATATTATCTTTGCTGAAGATACAGCAAAATGCCACGGGCGATCGAAGCAGCCATTTGACTGCGGTAAGCTGGATCGGAAAGCTTGGCAGCATCCTCCGCACCAGTCACAAACCCAACTTCCAGCAATACAGAAGGCATAGTAGTCTTTCTGAGAACATAAAACCTAGCCTGTCGCACTCGGCGGTCATCTGCCCCCGTCCCCTGCAAAATACTGGCGTGAATAGTCCTGGCCAAATCTAGTCCATTGTCGAAATAGTACGTTTCAATCCCGCTCACATCCGGCCGACTCATGTTAATGGCATTGGCGTGAATGCTCACGAATAAAGTAGCATTTAGTCGCTCGGCCAAAGAAACTCTTGGTTCCAGGTCAATTTCGCTGTCGTCAGTTCTACTCATCACCGCTTGTACCCCTTGCTGTTCCAGGATGCGGGCTACTTGAAAGGAGATATCCAAAACGATGTCCTTTTCCTGAATTCCGCCAATCCCTACAGCACCGGGATCGCGGCCACCGTGGCCTGGATCGAGGACTACTACTGAGCGGCGGTTGGAAACTGGGGGCAAATCGGTAGATCCGGTGATGGTTCTGGGCAACGGCTGGGGGTTGCGTGTTCGATCGACTGGTGGCTGCATACTAGGATAGGAGCGCACAGGAGGGTCTACCGTCAGCCGACGAGGGGTGGTGGGCGTCCTTGTACCCGCAGGTAGTACGGCAATGGAGCCCAAACTGGTTACAGATGCTCGCCACTGCGTGTTAGAACTATTCATCCGCAAAGTGACGCGGGTAATGGGGGGATCTGTTGGCAGTTGCCGGACTTCAATCCGTTCTACGCCGTGTTTGCCGTTAGTCTGGGGCTGTTGGCTGTTAAGCCCAGGAGCGAGAGTTGCGCCTTCAATATCTAGGGTGGCGATGTCCCCTGCGCGACTTTGTTGAAAGTTAATTTGGGGGCGGCCACCTAGGGTGCGGACTAAAAAACCGTCTGCTGTTACCTGAACGTTCTGAACTACAGTCGTTTCAGCGGTATTGGATGCCGTTGCAGATGGATCGACGGACAATCTTTCGCCACCCAATTCGGAACTGGAATTGGAATTTTCGGCTCGCGTTGGCGTTGGCAAATCCACTGTCCACTCGCTCGGAGAAATACCTCGAAATTTTATTTGAGCAGGGTCGATCGTAAATCCGTCTTTTAACTCAACCACTATTCTGGTGGTATCGTCGTCAAACTGCCCTAAACGCACGGATTCGATCGCCCCTGAGAAGGGCTGATTTAGGGATTGACGGCCCAGACTTGTCCCTGGTAAATCGATCACCAATCGGGTTGGGTTGAATATCAGTTGAGCCTTGGGTTGTACTCCCCCATCTGTTGTAATGTAAAGCCGGTTCTGTGAAGCATCAAACCGCCAAGATTGCAGTCTTGCTGCTTGGGCGGCTCCGGTGAGCAAAAATACACCTAAGAAACTCGGTAGTAGCCAGTGGAATTTCACGACAGTTTTTCCTCGTTTGCGTTGCTGCCTTTATCTGGAAGGGTGATGCTTTGCCCAAAGTATTTCAGGATTTGGCTGAAAGATGATGATTGGGGCGATCGCCGTTTCTCAGTTTTGGGCTAAATTGACTTTTTTATGCCTTAAGAGACTCACCAATGCCAGATTTTGGCACATAGTCGCCCTGTGACAGGCTGGTGGTCTATCGGTCCAAAGTTGATAGAAAGATTGCCGTACAAGGGAACATATTTATTTTTGGCAGTATAAAACGAGCTATTTCTGGAAGCTCGAAGGTAGAAGTTAGAAGGTAGAATTTTACGGTTATTCAAAGGAGCAATTTCAGGCATCGGATGCGATCGAGGGACGCGGGCTCAGTGAAATAGAATATCACCATTAGTCATTCATACTTGGTCAGATTTTTTTATGCTTGCTGTTGGCTGTTGACTGTTGGGTAGTCCAAGGGATTGTTACTGCTACTAACTAATGACCACTGACTAATGACTGCTGACTAATGACCACTGACTACTGACTTAAGTTCAAACTTCCCGGCCATCCAGTTCAAAATTTCTTGATTTACTTGTTCGGGGCATTCATCCTGGGGACAGTGGCCAGCATTATCTAATTCCACTAACTCTACATAATTGGGGCTGCATTCGACAAATTTATGAGGCTTCGCAAACTGGGGGGGAATCATGCGGTCTTGCCGACCCCAAATTAATAACATCGGAATTTTTAAGTTTCGTAACACACTCTTGACACTAGGTCCAAACTGTGAACTACCCACAGCTTTAAATAAAGCACAGAAGGCTCTGGCGGAACCTCGATCGCCAGCCGGGCCGGAGAGAATGTCTACTAATTCGTCGGTGATGGCATCGGGGCCAGAATAGGCAAAGGCGGCCCAGCGACGCACAAAAGAAGGCTTGCGGACTAGGTAGAACAGGGGCCTGAGTATGAGGGGGGAAACAAAGATACTTTCGACAAGTTCGATCGCGGGTAACAGCCACGACGGCACGGCCTCGGCTCGCACAGAGGGGTCTGGGAGGCTAATCATCACGATGCCAGCCACCATATCGGGGTGAGCCGCCGCCGCGGCGAGACAAATCAGGGAACCGATGGAATTTCCCACCAAAATTACCGGCTTTCGGACAAAAGTCAACCAAAAGTCATAAACTTGATCGACCCATACAGATACAGAGTAATTCAGGGGTGCTTTTTGGGAAGCTCCAAACCCCAACAAATCCAAGGCGTAAACTGTGTGAAATTCGGCGAGGGCAGCGAGATTGTGTCGCCAATGACCGATGGAAGCCCCAAACCCGTGCAGTAAAATTATTGGCGTGGTGGAATCGGCCATGGCGATCGTGCCTTGATTTGGCTGCGAAGGGGAACGAGAGGGACGCAAATAGGTATAGCGAGTTTGCCAACCACGCCATACCCAGTCTCTTTGAGTGCCAACCCGTTGGTGCCAGTGAAGAGAATTTGTCAATTTTGTCTACTCTCGCAACATAAATTTACAATCAACAATACCTATTCTACAGGCCAAATTGAAGGAATAGGGGACTTGCTCAAGCCCATGGCCAGAGAGGAGAGGTAAAGGGGTTTTAGTTGGTTCTGGAGGTTTTACCCTAAATTATTGACCATGGTGTCATGCTTCAGGGGCAAGCGGGAGTCGCGCGTGTGAAGTTAAAATAAAACTAAGCAGAAACTCAACCAGACTGAGTAGAATGGCAAGTATAATGTTTACCCCTGCCCAAAAGCAAGGGGCTTCAGGCGTTACTCCTTCTGGAGTCCTTGACCAGCCTCCTATGTTATAGATCAATTAGATCAATGGTGTTTGCGAGATTTTTCTGCTGACATCGGTTGATACGCCTTGGTTGAGAACTGATCTCAACTAATAAATTTGTTAGCAAAAGTTAGCAAAAAAGTATCGAAAGCCTCACTATTAAACTATTGCTTGCACAACAATTCATGCCTGTGATTGAAAGAAGACAAAATCGTAACCTCCCCCAGATTAATGAAAACATTCGATACCCCAAAATCCGGGTGATCGATACCGATGGCGCGCAACTAGGGATATTGACTCCCTCAGAAGCACTGCGCCTCGCTGAGGAAAAAGAACTCGACCTCGTACTTGTCAGCGACAAAGCTGACCCGCCAGTATGCCGGGTGATGGACTACGGGAAGTACAAATTCGAGCAAGAGAAAAAAGCACGCGAAGCAAAGCGGAAGCAGCACACTGCCGATGTCAAGGAAGTGAAGATGCGCTACAAAATTGAAGAACACGATTATCAAGTGCGCCTCAAACTAGCAGACCGCTTTATCAAATCTGGGGACAAAGTAAAAGCCACGATCATGTTCAGAGGTCGGGAAATCCAACATAGTAACCTAGCAGAGGACTTGCTCAAACGCATGGCCACGGATTTGCAAGAAATTGCCGAAGTGCAGCAAGCCCCGAAAAAAGAGGGACGTAGTATGATGATGCTGCTGTCGCCGAAGAAAGTATAAATAGTTGACAGTTGACAGTTGACAGTTGACTGTTGACTATTGCTAGGGGCGGTGTCTGTGAGTGCCCGCCCTCAGAGTTGACAGTTGACAGTGGAGTGTCAATCAGTCATTAGTTATAAACTGGTGACTGATAGCTGATGACTTGGGAAGTTCGTCAGGAATAAGCTACCACAGAGGGAAATCAACGCTGCATGGACAATTTTCAAATCAGCGGTTCAGGGGGTGTCAGACAAGGGATGCTTCGATCGCTAAACCTGCGATCGGAAGAAGTAGAGCGAACCGCACTGATGTTCCTTGTCTACAGTTTAACTTCCGTAGGGCTAATCTGGCTGGAACTCAGCACAGTAGGTCTGTTTCTAGACGAATTTGGTGCCGACAAAATGCCCTGGATTTACATAGCCAGCGCCTTCATCGGTTCTGGTTTAGGCTTTGTCTACTCCTGGCTGCAAAAAATCCTGCCCTTGCGGCGCACCGTGGTAGTCGTTCTGGGAATGATGTCGGTACCGCTATTCCTGTTTCGATTCGGCATCGGCTACGAAGATATTAAGATAGCTGGAATTAGCATCGCCTTCATTACAATATTCCTGATGTGGCTGTGGGTGGAAGCTTGTTATGTGCTCAATGACCTCAATACTTCCATCACATCCAACCAACTCTTCAACATCAGAGAAATTAAACGCACCTATCCCCTCGTCAGCAGTGGCTATTTAGTAGCTGGAGTAGTCAGCGGATTTTCTCTACCGGTGTTGCTGCACGTAGTGGGTTTGAAAAATGTGACCCTGATATCGGGGTTAATGGTTGCCACAGGCTCGATATTGCTGTATTACCTCACGGAAAAATACCGCCAAGCATTCCCAGAAACAGCCCATTGGACAGATGACGAAGACGAAGACGACAATCAAGAATTTACCGCCCGTAAAGTTACAGGCCCGCTGCAAAAATACGCCATACCTCTAGTTAGCTTTTTCGTACTGGCAGAAGTCCTCTACGTCTTAGTAGATTTCCAATTTTATAGCCAGCTAGAATACCAAAACCCAGGGGATGGGGCTAGTTGGATAGCTAGCTTCCTGGGCATTTATGAAGGGATTCAAGGGTTGTTTCAAGTGGGGACTCAGTGGTTTGCATCCAGCCGCTTGGTGGAAAGAATTGGAGTATTCGTCACAGCGATGATTCTACCCGCGGGGATAGCGATACTGGGAGTGCTGACTCTGGGAGTTTCTTTGGGAAACTTAGTACCAGTTTTTATCGGACTGGTATTTCTGAGGTTTCTAGACGAACTGCTGCACTACACGCTGTTGGAAACGGTGAGTCCGGTATTGTTCCAACCAATCCCGGATAATATTCGATCGGGAATCCAAACTTTGGTCAACGGTGTGGGCGAACCTTTGTCCTGCGGAGTGACTGGAGTCGGCATCCTGATTCTACTGTGGGTGACAAACTACATACTCCCTCACGAAAGCGAAAATCAATTTCACGACCAGCAAAGCTTGGTTTTTATTGCTGTCATCGTTCTGCTGTCGCTGGTGTGGCTGTTCGTGGTCTGGCTGATCCGTTCTCAATACGTCGGTTTGTTGGTTAAAAGTGCAGAACGGGGACGCTTGGGTGTCACTGACGTGGACTTGAAAGCCTTGAAACGGGCAGTAGTAGAAACTTTGGAACAGCCGGGAGGGGAAGATGACAAGCGTTCTTGTATAGAACTGTTGACCCAAATTGACCCTAAAAATGTGGGTGAAGTCTTGGCGCCGATTCTGGAATCGTTGCCGCCATCCTTGCAGCGCCAAAGCCTGGAAACGATGCTGCAACACCCGAACCCTGCATATTTGGAGGCTGTTCGTAACCTGAGCGACCAATCCCTGCCCCCGGAAGTGCTGGCTTTGGCCCTACGGTACATCTGGCTGACAGATGCAGAACCGAATATCGACAGTTTGCGATCGTATTTGCAGCCGACTGTGGACCCGGTAGTTCGGGGGACTGCTGCTGCTTTAATTATGAGAAGGGGCGATCGCCAGCAAAAAGCAGAAGCTACTAATACTCTGCGACAAATGCTGACTCACAAGCAAGAGCGGGAACGTGTGATGGGGACGCGGGCTCTGGGAGAGGCTGACTATCTCCAAGGACTGCGTTTGTATATACCGAATCTGTTGCAAGATGAATCTTTGCGGGTGCGGTGCGCTCTGTTGGATGTGATTTCTGCTACTCATTCGGAAGAGTATTATCCTTCTCTGATCCGCGGACTAGGTTACAAATCGACCAGGGAATCTGCTTTGGGGGCGATAGTCAAACTTCACAATGATGCGATTCCGCTACTGGTTCATTTAGCAGAAGATATCCACAAATCGGATTTGGTGAGGTTGCAGGCCTGGACGGCTTTGGGTCAAATTGGGACTGTAGAGGCGATCGACATTCTGGTTGGTAATTTAATCACTGCTTGGGGAACGACCAGGCGCAATATCCTCCGCATTCTGTTGAAAATGCCCTCAGAAACGGGGATAGAAGGGGTTCTAGACCGCATCGGACGCAGTGGGGTCGAAACTCTCATTGAACAGGAGTTAATGTTTATCGGTCAAATTTACGCAGGTATGGTGGATTTGTCTGGGGTCACAACCTACGCCAGCTTGTCCATGGAAGATGTCAACAGCGGCTCGGAACCTGCGGCGGATACGGCTCAATTGTTGAGGCGTGCCCTGGCGGGTTTAGAGGCTGATGCTAGAGATCGGTGTTTCTTGCTGATGAAGTTTCTGTATCCGCTAGATACTGTGCAAGCGGCGGCTTTTAATATCGCTTCTGGTCTACCTTCTCTGGTTGCTAGGGGATTGGAAATTTTGGACAATACTGTTGATATAGCCAGTAAGCGAGCGCTCATCAACCTATTGGATCAGCATTCGGAAAGAGAAAAACTGAGCAATCTCTCGGAATTGATGGTGTACAAACCCTTAGCTCCTAGCGATCGTTTGCGGCGCTTGCTAGAATTGCGTCACTTCCTTTCGGATTGGACATTGGCTTGTTGTTTTCATTTGGCTAGGGAAGCCCGCTGGACTCTCACCGCTCAACAAACTTTGGTCTGTCTGCGCCATCCTACAGGTTTTGTGCGCGAAGCAGTGTTAGCCTATTTGAAAATAGCCTCGCCCAGGGCTTTGCTGGAATTGCTACCTAGGCTGCAAAATGACCCCGATCGTCTAGTATCAGGTCAAGTCGAAGAGATGATGACCCAGTTGGGCGCTGGAGGAAGAAGGTAATATTGGTCAATTGGCAGTTGGTAGTTGGCAGTTGGCAGTTGTTAGTCAACAGTCAACAGTCAACAGTCAACAGTCAACTGTTTTTATTCTTCTCATTTTTAAGTTTAAATCAATCACTGCATTGCACTATGTTAACCAGCGTTGAACGCCTATTATTTGTAAGGGCGGTTCCAATTTTTAAGGAACTGCGGGATGATTTTCTCGTGCGTCTAGCATCGGTAATGGATGAACTTTCTTTTCCTTCTAAACACACAATTTTTACGGAAGGACAGGAAGGTCGATCGCTCTATATTTTGGTATCGGGAACGGTGCGGGTTCACATTGGCGATCGGGATTTGGCACAGTTAAAAGCTGGTGCTTGTTTTGGTGAAATGTCGCTATTTGATGCGGAACCGCGATCGGCTTCTATTACGGCTCTTGAACCTTGCGAGTGTTTGATGTTGACTCAAATGCAGCTCTATGACGCTATTGATGAAACACCGGGAATTGCTGTGAATATTATCCGTTTGCTGTCGCGCCGGATTCGCGAATTGAATCAAAAGTTGAATGCTAAAGAAGCGGTTCTGTCTTTACCGGATACTGCTCAAGTTGCTGAGTTGCGATAATTTTGACTTGGTACGGGGGAATTGCTAATAGATATCTCCCATCCTGCTGGTGGGATAAGCATCCTCCCCCAGACTGGTTTTTAGGAGATGTCTAATAGACATCTCCTATGATGGTGGGGTAGGCAAAACAGCCTGTTCTTCACTATGTTTTTAGGAGATGTCTCAGCAGCAAATACCCGATTTTTTCAAGAAGTCGGCGATCTCAAATTCGCTTTAAACTAAGCGGAAAATAAACGGGTAGCGGTAAGGTAGGTTGGGATTTTGTAAAACGTGGAGAATCGCAAAAATTGTCAGTCCCCAATGTACCAGATAACCTAGGGGTATCAGGACAAACCCGGCTAGACCAAAAGTAATGATAGTTAACACCGCAATAATGCTGCTGTAGAGCCAGACATTCAGGTGAAAATTGATGGCTTCTTTGGCGTTATCTTTGACAACGGGGTCATCCGATACTAATAATACAGCGATCGGCACTCCGATGGAAAACAATAACGTGCTCAAAAAAATTGCGCCGTGGCACAGTAGTGATAGCAGCTTCCGCTTGTCGGAGTCGTACATATTACTTTTCTCTTGAATTTATGATAAGTTTACCTTTAATCATAAATTTAGCACAGGCTATAATGGCAGTCTGGTGATGATTCCCCTACCTTATTTGCGATCGCCGAAAACCAAGGGGTCACAAACCGCGGATTGAGCCGTGGGATTAATCTCAAATCTAAAATCTAAAATCTATAACCGGATGACCACAGAACTTGAAACCGAACTGCAAACTGCTGTTGAGCGCCGACGCAACTTTGCCATTATCTCACACCCCGACGCGGGTAAAACTACTCTGACAGAAAAGTTGCTGCTTTACGGAGGTGCTATTCATGAAGCTGGTTCTGTGAAAGCCCGTCGCTCTCAGCGACACGCTACTTCTGACTGGATGGAAATGGAACAGCAGCGGGGAATTTCGATTACCTCTACTGTATTGCAGTTTGAGTATAAAAAATATCACATTAATCTGCTGGATACTCCGGGACACCAAGATTTTAGTGAAGATACTTATCGGACTCTGGCGGCGGCGGATAATGCGGTGATGTTGGAGGATGCGGCTAAGGGTTTGGAACCGCAAACTCGGAAGTTATTTGAAGTTTGTAAGCTGCGCAGTCTGCCTATATTTACATTCTTTAATAAGCTCGATCGCCCTAGCAGAGAACCTTTAGATTTGTTGGACGAAATTGAGCGGGAATTGGGCTTGCAGACTTATCCGGTGAATTGGCCCATCGGTACGGGCGATCGCTTTAAAGGTGTTTTTGACCGCCGCCAACGTAAAATTCACTTGTTCGAGCGCACTCAACATGGTTCTCGCGCTGCTGTTGATACGGTGATTGACTTGGGCGATCCGCGTATTGAAGAACTTTTGGAGTCGGATCTTTATTATCAATTTAAAGATGATTTGGAACTGCTCGATGAGTTATGGGATGAGCTAGATTTAGACTTAGTTGCTGCTGGAAAAATGACGCCTGTTTTCTTTGGCAGTGCGATGAGTAATTTTGGGGTTGAGCTGTTTTTAGATGCGTTTTTAGACTATGCTCTGAAACCGAATGCCCGCAAAAGCAGCGCTGGAGAACTTCCGCCAACCTATGAAGATTTTACTGGGTTTGTGTTTAAATTGCAAGCCAATATGGACCCCAGACACCGCGATCGCGTAGCGTTTATTAGGGTGTGTACGGGTAAGTTTGAAAAGGACATGAATGTGACTCACGCTCGCAGTGGTAAAACGGTGCGTTTGTCAAGACCTCAAAAATTATTTGCTCAGGATCGGGAGTCCATCGATGTTGCTTATCCTGGGGATGTGATTGGTTTGAATAATCCGGGAGTTTTTGCGATCGGCGATACGATTTACACTGGTCAAAAGCTAGAATATGAAGGGATTCCCTGTTTTTCACCGGAACTCTTTGCTTATTTGAGAAATCCCAATCCTTCTAAATTCAAGCAGTTTCGTAAGGGTATTTCGGAGTTGCAGGAAGAAGGCGCGGTGCAAATTATGTATTCGGTTGATGAGTCAAAACGGGAGCCAATTCTAGCGGCTGTGGGACAGTTGCAATTTGAGGTGGTGCAGTTCAGAATGCAGTCTGAATATAATGTAGAAACCAGCATCGATATGTTGCCTTATAGTGTTGCTCGCTGGGTTGATGGTGGTTGGGATGCCCTGGCAAAAGTGGGGCGGCTGTTTAATACGGTGACGGTTAAGGATAGTTGGGGAAGGCCTGTTTTACTGTTTAGAAATGAGTGGAATTGTCAGCAGGTGGAAGGGGAACATCCGGTGTTGAAATTAAATGCGATCGCACCTGTGGTTTCTGGTTTGGCAAAGACCGAAAATTGAGCCTCAAAGACTAATAGGAAATTAATTCCGCACATGGGTGCGTCGCCCTCCGCGATGATGACTACGGGTAGGAATTCAGTGGCGACGCACCACAGCAAATACTCACAGGGGTGCGTCGCTAGGATTGGCGATCGCACCTTGGTCGGAGAAAAAAAGGGCGATCGACCTTTTTCCGCTAGAAACACCCAAAAAAGCTGAGCTAGCTCTCATTTAGTTTGCATATTGTAATTATTAAAAAAAGCTATATTTTTTTTCGCGTTGTTTTCGCTGCTCCCTGTGCGTTTAACAGCAATAGTTAAATGCGTATTAGCTTATCGGCACGCAGCCAAAAGTTTTGTTACAATGGGTGAGCTGTTACAAAACGTAACTTATGCTGGTTTCTATTTTAATAATTGATGTTGCTCTAGTTGCGTGGTCTTTGCACTTAATGCAGGAGGCGATCGCACAACGAGAATTTTCACTAATGCTAGCCGGCACCCTAGTTGCGGCTTCAGCAGCAGCCTTGGTAGTGGTCTACTTCCTGATGGGGTCTTGTTTGAGTCATTTGACCGAAATATCTCAACACACATACTAATCTATAGTACAGATGGAAAATTGCCATGAAGCCAGGAGGCGTTAAAAAAAAGGCTATAAACCTTGTCAGTCAAGGATAAAAAATTCATTTTGCAAAAAAGCTTGACAAACATCGGTAAGTTAAGGCATTATGAAAAGCGCGAAACAAAAGGGGAATTAGCTCAGTTGGTAGAGCACTACGATGGCATTGTAGGGGTCAGCGGTTCGAGCCCGCTATTCTCCATAAACAAATAACTAACGATATAATTCCGATGCGACCGGAAACGATATTAATTGTTCCACCGTTCCCCGATCGACAGCGAGGTCTGAACCAATTTTTCTTTGAGACCTCTTCTGAAATCCCCTTGACAACTGGCATACAGGCTTAACTTGTTACCAGGAAGAGCCTGGTAACGAGTAACAAACCCGCCCTCTGGCATACTACTCTTGCCGCTCGACAGCGATAGTCAAATGAGCGACAAATACTCCCACCGTCGCCAGTGCAGCAGCAACTGGAAATACTATCGCCCCTGCGACGCTACCCACCAATCCCGCCATCAGCGGAATGTCTGCCAGAGTCCGCCCTTGGGAGTTTTTGATGACGAGGCGGCGGAGTTTTCCTTGTTGAACTAATTCTTTGATTCTCGCTCTTAAAGACTCGCCACTAATCTTAAACTCTTCAACTCTGACTTTTTCCTCAGTTGAAAAACCTGAAGTGAATAAAGGAGTTTCAACTGTTGTGTTTGTCGTATCGGCGACTGCGGCTGTTTCTTCTTGTAGAATAGTTACTTGTTGTTCTAGTTGTGAGTTCATTTTGTGTAATGGCGGGTGAAAACCAGCCGTTGAATTTCTATACTTTTATTTTGTGCGATCGCCACTAGCTACGACAGGCAAGGAAACCCTACAATCTAGATTCGTACTTTCCACCCAAGCCTTTTAACTCAAAACCATATCTCTCTTCTCTTCCTCTGTGTCCTCTGCGTCCTCTGCGGTTAAAGCATTCCAGAATTGTGCATAAAGAAGCAGTATTGGCTGCCTCGACGTGCATCCAACACTAGAATTAATAGTTAGCGGTTAATGGTTAAAAATTGGCAATAACCAATAACCAATAACCAATAACTTAAATTATTTATGTCTAATTAGCTCGTAAATTTCTACATAATCTTTAGCTGGATATTTCCACGAATTATCACAATTCATGCCTTGAACCACCAGTTTTTCAAATTCATCGTGGTAGTCATACCACAAGCCGATCGCCCGATCCAATGCTGATTCTAGAGCATAGTAGTCGCTTTGGTAGAATACATAGCCGTTGCGTACTTCTGGGAGATGGTTGGTATCGTAATCGCGATCGAACACAGTATTCACCAAACCTCCTACTCCCCGCACCACAGGCACTGTCCCATACCTCAACCCGATCATCTGAGTCAGCCCACAGGGTTCGTAATTGCTGGGAACCACAATTAGATCCGCACCCCCATAAATTAAGTGGGAAAGTTCCTCATTAAATCCGAGTTCCAAATGGCAGTCTGGATTGTCATTTAAAAACCATTTTTCGTGCTGGAAATGCGCATTGATTCCCGCTTCCGTAGCCGAACCTAGAAGCACAAACTGTGCTCCTTTATTGAGAGCATAGTAAAGGGCATGGTGGACGAGATGAACGCCTTTTTGATCATCTAAACGACCAATAAAGGTAATGATTGGCTTGTCAGCATCTCGCAGCAAAAGTCGCTCGCGTAAAGCCTGTTTAGTTTTAGCTTTTCCCGCCAAATCTTCCTGGGTGTAGTGGTGAGGAATGTAGCGATCGCTTTCTGGATTCCACACATCATAATCAATACCGTTGAGCACTCCACGGAACTTATCTTGATATAAATGCAAAGTGTGGCCTAAACCGTAGCCAAACTCACCCACATGAGCTTCCCAAGCGTGGTGTGGCGATACCGTGGTCACAAAGTTCGAGTAAACAATGCCACCTTTCATAAAGTTGATAGCAAAAGGGTTAAAATTATCTTGGAGGCGATCGTACTGAAAATAATAATCCTCTCTATTCAAACCCGTTGCTTGCAGAATTTCGCTACCACCCATACCTTGATGTTTGAAATTGTGAATGGTATAGCAGACTCGCTGATTTTCCATCCAATTATATTTGTAAATTTCAAATAACATGACAGGCACCAAACCAGTTTGCCAGTCGTGACAGTGAATAATATCAGGGCGTTTGTTAGCTCTGAGTAAAAATTCTAAAGCAGCTTTGCTGAAGAAAGCAAACCGCATATTGTCATCATTGCAACCGTAATAACAGCCACGGTTAAAAAAGTTATCTTGAGAACGGGGTTCAATAAAAAAACATAACTGGCCGTGCACCCAGCCACAAAAAACATCACAGAGGATTTCGCCACCGTACCAAGGGACTTGGAGATCCCGATAGGCATCGTGCAATCCCCAAATGTGGTCATACCTCATGCAGTCGTACTTGGGTAGAATAATCTCCACTGCATGGCCAGAATTCTGCAACTCCCGACTCAAACCATAAACTACGTCGCCCAAGCCTCCTGCTTTGATGACGGGGGCGCATTCCGAGGCAATTTGTACGATGTACATTTTTCGTGTTAACTCCTAGGTGTGAATCCAAAAATATTTTCTTAATTTGACAAATTATATGATTTTTAGGTCAATAAGCAAGTCCGCCATTGGAAATAAAAAGCCACTCCCTTTATCATTCGGCGGTTGAAATCGCTTAATAGTCAAACAAAGTCCACTCCAAGACTAAGAAATAAAAAGGTAGTTAAGCCAGAATGACAACAGTCAACAGTCAACTGACAACAGTCAACAGTCAACTGACTATCGATCGAGCTTGCGCTGAATTTGCTTCAAAGATTGGTACATTTCTGGGAGGCGGTTGTAGACAGCGGCGGCTTTGAGAAATAGTTTGTGGGGAATTGCCGGCACACCAGTCACGATCGCCCCTGGTGCCACATCACTATGAATTCCAGCTTTCGCTGTGGCGATCGCCCCATCTCCAATTTTAGCTTGATTAGCAATCCCGACTTGACCAGCCAAAATCACATTATTGCCAATTTTGACCCCACCAGCCATGCCAACATGAGCAGCAAAGGCGCAATTTTTCCCAACTTGACAGCCATGACCGACGTGTACTAGATTGTCAATCTTGGTATTTTGACCAATGCGGGTTTCTCCAACAGCCGGTCTGTCAATGGTGCTATTGCAACCCACCTCAACGCCATCTTCCAAAACAGTGCAGCCAGACTGCTCCATTTTCACCCACCCTGTCCCTGTCGGCACGAACCCAAAACCTTCGCTCCCGATCGCCGCACCGCTATGAATCACGCAATTTGCCCCAATGCGAGTACGTTCGTGAATCACACAGTTAGCGTGTAAAACAGTGCCAGAGCCTATTTCCGCATCTGGGTAAATTACCACATTGGGATGAATGCAAACATTGCTGCCAATTTTCACTCCAGGTTGAATGACGGCGTGGGGGCCTATATAGACATTTTCACCAATTTGTGCGGTGGGGTGAATGGTGGCAGAGGAATGGATTTCTGAGGTTGGGCGAAACGGTTGATAAAACAGGGCGATGGTTTGAGCAAACAGCAGTCGCGGATCGGGTGCGGCTATCCAAGCAATGTGGCGATCGTCACATTCAGCCTGGAGGCTTTCATCTAAGGGCAAAATTAAGGCAGAAGCATTTGTCGAGGCTGCATGGGAGGCAAATTTCGCACCTTCTATATAACTGATTTTGTCCGACGCAGCTTCATCAACTGGGGCGGCGCCAGTAATTTCAGGATCGGTAGCCACCGACGCTGTGAGTGTGCGACTGCTGGCTAAATTCAGTTTTTCTACGACTTGGCTAAATTTCATCTATAAAAATTTGTGCTTAACAGGGATTTACCATTGTTAAAATTAGCAGGTTTGGAGCACTGTCTGAGCAGCATCAAAAAACTCCTATAAAATCCTCTCTTCATCGTCCTGTATTGAACTCTCTCTTCTCTTCCTTCGCGTCCTTAGCGCCTTCGCGGTTAAATCATTCCGATACAACCGGAATTGATATCAGGCGTCCAGGACTACACCATAGCAAGAGCCCCGACTTTTTTGCGAAGCCAGGGCTCTAACAGGAATGATTTTTCGCAGTTATTGTACGGAAACTGCATCGACATCAACGGTGCTGGTTTTAGCTTCAGAAGGGCTGCCGGTGGCTTCAGATGTGGAATTTGTCTGAGCCTGGCGGGATTTAAAATAGTCGATCGACATTTGGGAAATTTCGGAAATCAGTAGCACGGCGATCGCCACATCGTCAATTTGTCCAACCACCGGCAGGAAATCCGGGGCAATGTCGATCGGGCTTACGAGATATGCTAGGGTTCCCAAAATAATCCACCAACGGTACTTGGGGTTACGGATGGTGTCGCGGTACCAGTTGTAAACAGATTGTATAGAAAAGTTCATGGGGTTGTCCTCTACTTATATTTTCAATCTTTACAGATTCTCCCTCGAAACGTTTGTGGAGATATCCCCCCTAGGGTTGGTTAGAGAATCCTACTTGGAAGTATGGGGAATTGGGAATTGGGAATTGGGCCACCTCCCCCTAACCGCCCCTACCCCCTAGGCATGGCTGTTTCGGGAGCATCCCAATTTTGCAGGGGCTCTCGCATGACCGCAGATAATTGAGGACTAACAATCAATCTGCCAGATTTACTCTTCGCGGTTTTTCTATGAAAGAGGACGGTAGTGTCTACCTAGCCAAGATTGGAATTATCAATCCAATTTGGTCTAGAAGATTACCCTCGGAACCCACCTCTGTTACAGTAATCAAGGACTGTGCAAACCGCTATTTTCTAAGTTTTGTCGTAGAGGTTCAACCAATTCAAACTGAGGCTAAAAACCCAAGTATCGGAATTGATTTAGGGATTAAAACCTTTGCAGTGATGAGCAACAGCGATCAAGCCGAAAGTCCTGGTTACAAAAAACTAGACCGGAAAGTTCGCAAACTACAACGCAAATTAGCTCGTCAACCAAAAGATTCCCAAAGAAGGAATATAACTCGAATCAGAATTGCTAAGCTGCACAATCGAATTGCCGATACCCGTAAAGACTTCCTGCACAAATTATCAACCAAAGTAGTCAACGAAAACCAAGTGATTATTCTGGAAGATTTGAATGTATCAGGCATGGTCAAGAATCGAAAACTCGCAAGAGCAATTAGCCAACAAGGATGGAGAGAATTCAGGACTCTCTGTGAAGCCAAGTCGGAGAAGTTTGGCAGAGAATTTAAAGTAATCAGCCGATGGGAACCTACTAGCCAAGTTTGTTCAGACTGTGGATTTAAGTGGGGGAAAATCGATTTATCTATTCGCTCAGTGCTTTGCTTGAATTGTGGCACGCTCGCAGATAGAGATGAAAATGCAGCTAGAAATATAGTTCAAGTCGGGATGGGGAATCGCCACGACTCTAAATGGACGCTGAGGGATTGTAAGACTAGCAACGGTTAGCAGAACCCAATGAAGCGTCAAGAATCACCGTCCGCGACGGTCGGTGAGTATTTCAACTACTGCTATTTTGAATTTTCAAACGGTTCTGTAGTGAACAGTTTTTTAGTATAAAATGAAACTCATATTTTTCAATATTTTGAACAGGTCGATCGGCGGAATCACCGACACTTTTATCACTCAAATTCAGCAAAAACCAACATTTATTAAGGCTAAAAATTGTACAAATCAACGGATTTATTGATTTTCAGCATCATCTAATTGTCTATCTAGCTATCATCCTCCCATTTTAATAATTACTGAAAACCTCAATATCGACACAAATTGTCTAAGTACAGATTGTAAAATTTAGTATCAAAAGATACCCGTATTTGAAAAAGTGCTCGACCATGAATTTAATCCCCAAAATCCTCCCCCTTACGAACCTTGAAACGTCCATTTTTGGTCGCCGATTGCAATTTCGCAACCACTCGTTAGCCAAAAAGGTTCCTGAGCCGCCAGTCTTTGTCCGCCAACAAAAGTACCATTGGAACTGCCACAATCCACAAGCTGATACCGCTGTTTTCCTTGTTCGTCATTGGCCCGACGGATTTGAGCATGGTAGCGGGAACTTTGCGGATCTTGTAACACTAAAGTATTGCTCGGTTCCCGTCCGATAGTAAAGGGATTGGCGGTGAGGGCGATCGCCTGTCCTGAAAGTTTGTATACTAAGTGTGCGGTTGTTTGGCGATCGCTACTTGCCAATACCGTCGGTGCAAGTTGGGGGCGATTCTGGGCGGATGGTAAACTATTTTGAGCCAGTTGTGCTGTCAGTTCTTGTAAATCGCGATCGAATCCGGCGCTATCAGAAGTTGGCAGACTTGCTGGAGATTGAGCTGATATTAAGTTTAACTGTTGTACGGGAGCTTGAGGCAGAATAGGTCGCCCTGCTTCGGCAATTCTCATTTGTAGGGATGCGGAATTTTCTGCTTCTTGTCTAGCGCTCATTCCTTCAACTTGGCGAATCACTCCGTTTGTTTCGGGAAAGCTAACATCGCCAATTCTGACATCTTCTAAGGTAAATCCTAAAGTGTAGAAATCTTGGACGCGATCGAGTAAATTTTGGCGCAGCAATAGCCGTCCTTGACTGATAAGCTGGTTGAGGGGAATTTGCCCGATCGCAACTCCCATGCAATCTTTCACAGCACTTGCTAAAGCCGCTATGGGATCGGACAATTCCAAAGCTACTCTTTTGGGGTCTATAACTTGATAAATAACTGTCAGTGTAGCATCAATTAAAAACCGGTCTTTAGACAAAAAATCTCCTTGGGATTGCACGTCCAAGTTACGCAGTTTGGTATCTACCAGGACAATTTGACACTGTTCCAGCAAGGGAAGGGCGAAGGTGAAATGGCGTCCCGCTTTCAGGGTACGCACCACGCGGCCGTTTTTGACCACCAAACCCGCGTAACCGGCCCCAATAAAGTCCATGCTAAAGCCGGCCCAGCGTTCGGGTGTAACGGTTTGAATCAGGGGAGAAGCGTTGTTCATGGGAGGAGTTGAGGGAAGGGAGATTCTACTGTTAGGGTAACAAATTGCTGGGGGCGAGCGATCGGGCAGTGTGCCGGTTCAGCAACCTCTATTCTATACTTCAGGACTCCGGGTGATTCAGCCCGGACTGAATCTAGTTTGCATCTAGTTGGTAGCCAGAGTCATCTAAATGCTGTTTGCAGTCAAATATAGAAGCAATTAACTCTTTAGTTGATTGCGCTGGTCAAAAAATAGTTTCTCCCTCAATTATAACTGCTTGGGAATCGCCACCAAAGTTATAGAATTAGCTGGGTAAGTTGCCCCAAACCCCGCAGCGCTGACCCCCAAATCGCTCTGACGCACAATCGCCCCCAAATTCGCCTTGCTGTAAGTATAAACTTGAGCCTTACCCCCTGGCTTAAACCCTTTCAAACTCAAATTGCTAGTTATATTATTCTGAGTTTTATTAATAATTACCATGGTTAAAACACCGTCACGACTACGATGAGCACCATAGATTGATAAAATTCCTGGATCGGTGCTACGCGAGCGCACCCAAGTATCACCATAGTTACCACCTTTCCCATCATAATTCATGTACATTCGGAAAGCATAAGCCCCCGGTTCCGATGACTTAGGAGGTCCCCATAGCGTAGCTAAATCCACTTGTTCCCGCCCAAAAATGCCCAGGATATCTGCCTGGGTCAAAGCCCCATTCATCGAGTCTAAAGCGCCCCAATTATATTCAGTAATTGCCAGTTTTGTACCAGGATAATCTTCCTTAATCCACTGTTTAAACCTGGGAAGAAGGGTGAGGGGAGGATTGTATTTTCCAATCCAACTTTCATCAGTATAAGTTGCATCCCATAGAGAACGAGTCGATCGCAGTCGCAGCGCTTGAGTTTTAGCATCACCGGCGGGACAAAGAGCTATACAGGTATTGTCCGCCGAAGGATAATAGTGTTCATCAAAATAATCGAGAATCCGCACACCTTTGTTTTTTTCGTAAGCGCGCATTTGTTGCAAATACCACCGCGCAAACCAGACACCACCGTGTTTTTCGCGATCGCCCTTAACCCCCGAATCCACATAAACAGGCCAGCCAAAATCCGACGGGCCGAGTACCTTAGCAGTAGGATCTGTCGCTTTGACCATTGAGGCATATTCGTAAGTGCGATCGCGCAATTCATCATAACTCGTCGCTTCTGGATGAACATCGCGGTGAGTATTTCCCCAGCCGCTTGGTTCATTATCCATTTGATAAATTTGCACGCCGCCGTTAGCAGCAGTACGGTGAGTTTTAACTAAGTGTTGAACCCAAGGTTTTTGAAATGCGGGATTGCTAATAACACTGACATCAAGGCGATTGTTATCAGTTATTAAAGTGCCATCGGGACGCTTCCCATTGCCGCATTTATCACCTTCTGGAAAGATGTAAGGATTAGTTTTTTCTTGCGGCCCATATTTGGAAACTCTAAAGCCACAATTCCAGATGCTCAATTTATTTACATAGCCAATCATCGGATAGTAACAATACTTTTAGTGCCGTTTTTGCGGTTAGTTTTGACAATTTTATCTATAGAATCGCCGGGAATAGGATTTTTATTGTCGCCGCCACCCATGAAAAAGAAGTCATCACCAACGTTGGAGGAATCGACTAGCCAGTTGTAGCGACTGGTGTGATTGGCGCCCCAGCGTTCCACTGGAATTCGTAATTCTTGGGCTAGGGCCGGATCGATCGCATAATCATTCATACCATAGATGTCGGGACTGATCGAATGGCGATCGGCTGTAACGTCTACAGATAGGGCTAAACTACTGGTTTGGGCTATACTATTTTTGATATAAGCTGTGGTTACGACAATTGCGAAAGCGGCGATTAAACCCAATAAAAATAGGACAAGCCAACGAGGTTTATTTTCGGGAGACTGCAATAAAAATCGTGGATTCATTGATTTATGATATAGTGTTTAGTAAGGCTTGTTTAAAATCTACTGCACTTTTGTAATAAATTTCAGGATTGTCGATTAAAGCGCGATCGATCGCGGTGGCTAGCGGTTGAGGGATTGACGAAGTGCGATCGCGAATAGGAACCGCATCATTATCCAACACAGCCCGAAACGGGTCTAATCCCACAAAATTGCGCGGCGCATACCCCGTCAACATCACATACAAACAAGCCGCCACCGCCCAAACATCAACCTCCGGCTTAGCATACTTATAATCAAGCACTTGCTGTCGCGGCATAAAATACGGCGTACCCACTTGAGAACCCGTCATAGTTTGACCACTTAAACCCGCTTGATCGAAAGCTTTTGCTAACCCATAATCGCCAATTTTAGCAACTTGTTTCCCTCCCACATTCGCTAAAAAAATATTCCCCGGCTTCAAATCCCGATGAATCAAACCCCGTCCCTTTGCAAAACTACCATCAGCCAACCTGACATTGGGGATTTCCGCATTATGAGTATAAGTCAAACCATCTAAGACTTGTGTAATAATACCTACAGATTCGGCGATAGGTAAAGTGCTGACACCGCGTTTTGCCATCAAATCAACAACGCTACCACCCTCGCAGTATTCCATCGTAAAAAAGAAAGTTTCATCAGCATAACCCGACTTTTTAAATCCTACCACATTGGGATGTTTCAAACATTTAGTATTATCAACCTCCCGCAAAAACCAATTAACCGCCCGCTGATTCGCCGCCACCTTTGGTAACATCACCTTCAGCGCAACTTCTTCATTAGTTTGCTTGTGTCGCGCCAAATAAACCAAACTAAAACCTCCCCTACCCAACTCCTTCAGCAAAACATAATCACCGAGAACTCCGATATTATTTTGACCACCCACAGCTTTCAACAGAAAAGCTTTGAGCATTTCCCACAGATTGGCTTGATTTGAGGGAATAATTGGGGGTGATTGTTGTTGGGCAGTTTTGACATTTTCCGGCTCAAGGGCAACAGCAACACGAAAAGAAGTATCGCTGAGTGTAAATTCATCTCCCTCTCTCAAGTCATACTCTGGGAATTGAATTTGAGCTGCCTCTTCTGGAGTTTGATGTGCTTCTCGCTGACCAATTTTTTTGTTATTTACAAAAGTACCATTCTTGCTACCAAAATCGCGCACCCGGATATCGGGAGGATTGATATCTAGCAAACAGTGATAGCGAGAAATCGTGCGGTGTTTTTCGTCATCGGGAATCTTGGGGTAGCAATCTTTAGCGCGGCCGATAATGCAAGTTGTGCGGGTGTCAAAGGTGAATTCTTTGCCTTTGAGATTACCTGCGGTGATGGTGAGAGTAACTTTTGAAGTCATTTCAATATATGATTGTGAAGGTGATACTTGGCTAAGCAAAACTAGCGACTTCTACAGAACGTTCTATCGCTACACTTTTACGCTGGCGTTTAATTCTGTCGATTTCATGCAATGTTTCGGCTGTTAGGTAACTACTACCACAGTGAGGACAGCTTATTACCGGAATATTTTCTATAACTAGCAAGTCTTTGCCTTTACCGTAGGTTCTGGGAATTCGGCGAATTCGTACACCTTCTGTTCCGCAAATATCACATACCATTTACTAAGTCTCCTTGCTTAAGGCACGTATACTGTAATGATAACAACTTTTCCAGTCGGACTCAGTTTGACAATTAATTCGACTTCTCCTCCATCGGTAGTTTCTCCCCTAATCCGGTATTTTGATTCTGCTGTCACTCTATCTTTTTGACATTCTAGTATTTCACCTGTGAGGATGCCTTGTTCAATGTCATAAATTGTAAAATCGTCATCTTCCATCTCTTCCTCAGCGTGGAGTGTCATGACGTAATGCTGATTGCTAACCTTTTCCCTAATCAGTCGTAGTATTTTATCGAACATCTTTGGTTCCAGCCGACAAATTAAATAAAAACCCGGTTTCTTTGGCCCCAGTGCGTAAATCCTATAATCTTAGGAGTTATAAATTTAAGACGTTAAACCTCAACATATTTGCATAAAGTCCTAGCTTCGGGAATAGACGTACCAGATTGACGCAACTCTTCTAAATAACAAACTATTGCTGCTTTAATTTGCTGTTCAGCTTCTTCGATAGTTGCACCTGTTGCTACGCATCCTGGTAAATCTGGAACATACGCAGAATAATTGCTTTCTGCTCTCTCAATCGCAATAGCATAACGTATAATTATACTTTGATTATCTGCTTTTGCATCTGTTAGTACAATAGAGCCTACCGAGGTTAATTCCCATCTGTCGCGAGGTGAATTGGTTTCTATATCTCGTTTAACCAAACCATCAACGGCTAATTTTTTCAAGACAACCATCATGTCAGGTTCTCGCGGTACATCTCGGCGGGAAAGTGCATTGGCGAGTTCGTACCAACTCCATTTTCCTTGACCTTTAGCTACTAATTCTAGCAAGACTAATTCAAGGTGAGTTAATTGAGTGAGGTTTTTCATAAAAAGTCCTCTACGCTAGGATGAAATAAAACGCCAAATCCTTCTTTTAGTTTATAATCTTCAAGGGTCGCTGTGTGAGCGTTGTTCCAGAGTTCATAAGCCTCATCCGGGTTTGTTGGTTGTCCTGTTGGATAGCCTAGTTTTTTATACCTCAAATACTCGCGCAACTCGTGAGTATAAAAGCGCAAATCAACAGGCTCAGGGACAAGGGTTTCAGTGGCAATACTTCTTAACCTTTCAACCATTCTTAGCTCAGCTTCACCAACTGGATTAAATCTGCGAACATGAGCTTCAACTAAGGCAACGCCTTGATCAGTAATTTTAACATTTTCATAAGATAAGTTGAGAATCTTTCCGCCAGCTTTTGAGGGATTGAAAGGTCTGCCACTTGTTGCACCTTTGTCTATCATTTGTAATTATGAATTTATACTAGGCAAATACGGCGGCTACGGCTGGCGGCAATGCGATGGGTACAAAATATGCAACTGGATACAAATAATCTTCGCCAGATTCATCAATCACTCGGATCAATTGATGTTCCCCAGGTTGATGTCTGTTTACAATTAATTGAATTGGGGGTGATGGGTGGGGCGACAGAAACCGGGTTTCTTCCTGAATCTGGGTGATGATACATAAATTATCGCAGAAACCCGGTTTATTGAGGCATTTGATGGGGGTGTAGAGGGTTTCGACTTCGCTCAACCACCTTCGATCAGGATACCACGAAACCGAAGGGCTAACCAACCTACAGCTAATTATGCTGTTGCCATTAATTCACTAGGATGACTGATGATTTTTAGTGTTTTTTGACTGAAGTAACTCACCTCATAATCTGGGGCTAATTCTTTTTGAAGTTGCAGCCATAGGCTTATACCTTCTTGCTCATAATTCTCTATTTCCTCTTCTGTTGGTTCTGGGGAATTCGGTGGATAATCCCAGTTGATACCAGATTCGTAGGCTGCTGAGTATGTTTTTAACCGATGAATTGTAGCGAGTGAAAGTGGCAATGTCTCCGGGTCAATATTGCCAATATTATCTATGTCTAATCCCCACAAAGCATGGCAGCAATAATCTGGCATTAATTTAATTTTTTGTGTCATTTTATTCGAGGGGCTTGAATTTGGTGGGGAGTTAGAAACCGGGTTTCTTCCTGAATCTGGGTGATGATGCGTAAATTATCGCAGAAACCCGGTTTCTTGGATGTAGCGCGGTGCTTATCGAGTTTGGAATCTATTGGTGGGGAGGTAGAAACCGGGTTTCTTCCTGAATCTGGGTGATGATACATAAATTATCACAGAAACCCGGTTTCTGAGATTGATTTTACTTTGATTATTTGCTCGTTATGTCCCGACAACCCCGTCGGAAACCTAGACAGGGCATGGCTTCGTGGTTTTGGGCTTTGTTGTAAATCTTGATGAAATCCTGAAACGCTTAGATGTTACAGTCTACAAGTCTCGACGCGACAAGACAAGAGACAGCCACCCTATCATCAGCAAAACACGGCATTGGTATCTTACTGTATAACGACGAATATTGTTTTGAATAACACCAATTAAGCCTTTTGATACCTGGGAGGTGAGCTTCTACTGCTTTCTCTGAAAAAGTGAGAGTGACCTCATTGTTGTACAGCTCGTTGCTTTTTGTCCAACCTACCTTATCGCCAAAAGCTTTACATACTTTCTCATCAAGTTTACTGGTTCCCCCCAAACTTTGATAGATGCGCTTCTGCACGCTAAAGCCGAAGCGCCCATTGCTGTATTTTACCCAAAGTTGGTCAATAGTACGCAAGTCCTCGCAGGGGAATTTTTCAATATGTTCTGGTTCCAACCATCCTTCTTTATCCCTACCCGCCACCTTCAACATCACTCTCGCCGTTTCCTCATCGGCTTCTTTCCACTTTTTGGCCGCCAATAAATTCCGCAAGTTTATATAATCCATCCCCACGGCTGAAATCACCCGCGTAGTCTCAGCAGCCACTGGTTTTGGTATCAGCAAATCTAACCATTCCTGCACCGACTGCGGGCGATTTTGCGGTTCCAACTCCATCCCTTTGATAATAGCGGCATTCACCCTGTCGCTAATCCGATCATTATATAGTTTTGGCGCAATCAAAGGGTCTATTATCTTTCTACCGGGCGATGGAATCGGTTTCTGACCCGTTAGCATATTATACAGCGTCGCAGCCAAAGAATAAACATCAGTATAAGCGCCAAGTTGAGGGCGTTTTTCCGCAAGTTCAATGGGTGCAAAAAACGCAGTTCCCGTAACACTATTAGTCATCAACTTTCCCGATGAATTAGCCTGTCGCGCCAAACCAAAATCAATCAAAACTGCTTCCATACCGCGCTTTCTGAGCATGATATTTTCGGGCTTAACATCGCGGTGAGTCAGGTTTTGCTTGTGGACGCAAGTCAGTGCATCGCCTAATTGCTGAATCATTGACAAAGCTTTTGGTTCGGAGAAAATGCCGTTTTCTCTGATCTGGGTATACAAATCAATCCCATCGATTAACTCCATTGCCATACACCACAAATCACCCTCTTGAAACATCTCATAAACTTCGACAATATGGGGGTGACGACACTTGGCTAAAGACAGTGCTTCGTTGACAAATTTACCTTGTGTTTTGGCAAAATCTGGCTGGAATTGTTGGAAAGTATTCAGAGTTTTGATGGCAACGGACTTACCTTCTTGGAGATTTTGAGCGCGGTAGGTTTCACCGAATCCGCCACCACCGAGGTATTCTTCGATGATGTATTTGCCGTCGTGTAGTTGTTGTCCGTCGGGCCAGCGTCTCATGGCGGGTTTGTGGATGGAGTGGATGGTTTTGATTATAGCTGAGATGGGGGAATTTTGGTTGAGGATTTTTTGGGGAATGATTTGAACCGCAGAGGGCGCAGAGGACGCAGAGGTAAGAGAAGAGAGGGATTAATGATTTTGATTCTAATAGCAAATGTTCAAATCACAAGTCTTTACCCAAGCTTTCCAGTAGAATCTCAACCAGTCTATAAACATGAGTCCCTAGGGTTGGTGGCCAATCTTGCTGAGAAATTTGATGTAGGTTTTTTGCTCTATTTACTGCATTTTCTATGTTTTGCTTGTAAGCAGATATATCTAAATTGCTACCATTATAACTTCCTAAAATTGTCCGCAGTCTTGCCTTGAAATTGTCGCAAGTCCTATCCTGAGTATTAAGTTCTTCAAAGTGCAAAGTTAACCATACTTCAAAACAAGGATTGCTAATAGCTAAATTATAGCCTTTTTGTCTAGCTTGACTGCATACAGAACTCAATTTCTTTGCCCCCCAACGATCCACATCGGAAACCAGCCAAAGCATATCATCCTCATCTAGATCGTATCGCTCTTTGAATATATCTAAACGCTCTAAAACATATTCAGGTGAAGATTTGCCATCTTCTGTAGTTGCTAATATTTCGACTTTAATTCTGCTGCTATTAAATATCCTAAAATATTGTTTTTCGGTTTCCTTGCCTTCCGTAGCAACTATAAATAGTTTGGCATCTCTCCGATCCTGTTGCCTATCTAATAATTTTGTGCGCTTAATTTTTCCCATTTCTATTAGTTTGTTGTGACAGCTAGATTAGTTTCACAATTAAGCCACCCTAAATTTTGAGGATTTCCAAAGAATGGAATCGCCCCAAAACGTCCATTCAAATAGCCTTTCTCAATCTTCAGGTCTGGTCTCATTTTGAATTCGGCTAAGGAGTAAAGATTAGATGCACCTTGTTCACTTTTTTCAACAAACCAAATTTCATCACGCCGGAGTAAATCTAGGTCTAGCAAATTGGTATCATGGGTTGTAAAGATCAGTTGGTTGTTTTTGTCTCTACAATTAATTGCTAGTTGGACAAAGTTACGAGAAAGCAGAGGATGCAAGCGCCTATCTAGTTCATCAAGGAAAAAGACTTTTTCTTCTTCTTGTTTGAGAATAAACAAAGCCGGAATTAGATTAATCAGACGTTGAGTTCCTTCTGATTCCTCTTCTATGGAAAAATCAACAAATCCTCCATCTTCACTGCGATGACGAGTTCTGAGTTGAATCAAAATTACTTGACTCTCATCATCCTTAAACAGAATATCTCTTGTACCTCCTAAGTTTTCAATCATTACCATTGAATTTTTTTCTGCTTGATTCAGGGCCTGAATCAGATTCTCTCTTAAAACTTTAGGCATTGTTGGAAAGTGTCGCTCAAAATCCAACTCTAGTTTTTCTGTGACTATGGAGTCAATTGCTGTTCCTGCAAATTTCAGAAACTCACTCATAAAGTCTGTGAATGATTCATCACTAAGTACACTAATTTCTAAGCCAGTATAATCTGCTTCTGCTGGAATAATAGTTAATACTTTTCTGAACCATTCAAAAACAGGCTGTAAAATTACAACGTTTCTCTCCAGAGATTCTGTTAGAAAAAGTTGGTTTGGGCGAGTTCCTTCTGCAATAAAATCGAGAAACTGTTCGCGCTTCTTACTTCTACCTTTAAGCTTTGAACCATATTCAACTGTAGTTTCTTTTTTCGATGAAGTAACCCGCTCAAAGTACATCACTTCCTGCTTTTTGCCATCAGGAATTCCATGTAGCCATTCTTCAAATATTTGCTCTCTATTTAATTTAAAGCCGTAGGAGTATCGATCGCCTTTATGGGTAAAAATAAACTCAAACTTGCTTGGCTGCTTGCTATAATCGCCCAATTTGAATGGAGAAACAGGGATAGTTTGAGTGCTGCGAGTTCCCTGTACCACTAAGTTTTTGGCAAAACTGATGGCCTCAATTAGGTTTGATTTTCCTGCTGCGTTTGCTCCATAGATTGCTGCAATTGGCAATATCGATCGCCCTTTTTCTGCTATATCTTCAGCAAGGTGATCTATATGTTGTCGATCGCTATTAACTCCCACCATACTAAAAGTGACTTCATCCCTGAAGGATAAGAAATTTTCTATAGTAAGTTGAATTAACATTGTTTTTACCCATGAGGAGGAATAGGATTCCGCTAGTTTCAGGAACTATGGTAGCATAAAACGGTATTTAGGAGAAAAAATCTCCTAAATTACCTAGTTTTATTCAAATTTTATCTCTCTAGACGGAGATGTGGGAGATGGGAATGGATTTAGACTTAGGGATTTCAATCTTAAGTGTAAGCCTCGATCGGCAAACAAGAACAGACAAAATTGCGATCGCCAAAAGCATTATCTATCCTACCCACCGCAGGCCAAAACTTATATTCGCGAGTCCAAGCTGTCGGATAAGCCGCTTGGGCGCGAGTATAAGGATGATTCCACTCATCAACCATCAGAGATTCTGCGGTGTGGGGTGCATTTTTCAACACATTATTTTGCGCGTCAAAATTGCCGTTTTCAATCTCCGCAATTTCGGCCCGAATCGCAATCATTGCATCGCAAAAACGGTCTAATTCCTGCTTCGATTCGCTTTCCGTCGGTTCCACCATCACCGTACCAGCGACTGGCCAAGAAACTGTCGGCGCGTGATAGCCGTAATCCATCAACCGTTTAGCGATATCATCGACTTCTATGCCTGCTGTCTTTTTGAGAAGTCGCAAATCCAGAATACACTCATGGGCGACTAAACCAGATTTCCCTTTATACAAAACTGGGTAATAAGATTCTAACCGTTTTGCCATGTAATTAGCATTAAGAATTGCTACTTTTGTCGCCTCAGTTAAACCAACTCCTCCCATCATCCGAATGTACATCCAAGAAATAGTCAAAATGCTGGCACTTCCCCAAGGCGCGGCAGAAACAGCACCAACTGATGTTTGTTGACTGTTCATTGTTGACTGTTCGCTGTTAAGAACAGAATGACTGGGCAAAAATTCTACTAAATGAGACATTACCCCGATCGGACCCATGCCCGGCCCGCCACCACCGTGAGGAATGCAGAAAGTTTTGTGCAAATTCAAGTGACAAACATCAGCACCAAAATCACCAGGGCGACACAAACCAACTTGAGCATTCATGTTAGCCCCGTCCATATAAACCTGTCCGCCGGCTTGATGGACAATCTCGCAAATCTCTTTAATTTCTGCTTCAAAAACGCCGTGGGTAGATGGATATGTTACCATCAATGCAGCCAGTTCATTTTTGTGCTTTTCGGCTTTTTTCTGCAAATCAGCAACATCAATATTGCCCTGAGAGTCGCAATCAACCGCCACTACTTTCATCCCCGCCATCACCGCGCTAGCCGGATTTGTGCCGTGGGCTGACTGGGGAATCAAACAGATATTCCGGTGAGATTCGCCCCGATGTTCGTGGTATTGACGAATTACTAACAAACCTGCATATTCGCCTTGGGAACCTGCGTTTGGTTGCAAGGAAATTCCAGCAAAACCAGTGATTTCTGCCAGCCATTGTTCGAGTTGCACGAACATCATTTGATAGCCGCGAGTTTGATGGCTTGGTGCGAAGGGATGAATTTTGCTAAATTCCGCCCATGTCACGGGAATCATCTCGGCTGTTGCATTCAATTTCATCGTGCATGAACCTAGGGGAATCATCGATGTATTTAGCGATAAATCCTTGGCTTCTAAACGGTGCATATAGCGCAACAGTTCAGTTTCGGAATGGTAGCTGTTGAAAACTGGATGGGTGAGATAACTGGTTGTGCGATCGCAAAAAGCCGGATAAACTAAAGATGAAGTAAAATCATCTGCATCTAGCGACATACTCACAAAAATATCGCCGTCAGCATTGATAGCATCTTTCTCGTCTGCAAAAATTGCCCACAACTTTTTGACATCGCCCGCAGTCACAGTTTCATCCAGACTAATTCCCACCGTTTTGTCATCAAAAACTCGGAGATTAATCTCGTGAAGTTTAGCAGATTCTAAAACTTCGGATAGTTGCTTATCTCCCAATTCCACCCGCAGAGTATCAAAGAAAGGTTCAGCACCAATTTTGTATCCGAGGCTTTTCAAACCCGAAGCTAAAAGTGCAGTTAAATCCCGGACTTTTTCCGCAATTTCTTTTAGCCCTTGTGGCCCGTGATAAACAGCATACATACCCGCCATCACCGCCAGCAAAACTTGAGCCGTACAAATATTGCTAGTTGCTTTTTCGCGGCGGATGTGCTGTTCGCGAGTTTGCAATGCCAAACGTAAAGCAGATTTGCCGTTAGCATCTTTGGAAACGCCAACAATTCGTCCTGGAACTTGCCGTTTAAACTCTTCTCGCGTGGCGAAATAGGCTGCGTGAGGCCCTCCGAATCCTAGGGGGACTCCGAAGCGCTGAGTGCTTCCTACGGCTATGTCAGCGCCGAATTCGCCTGGGGGTGTAAGTACGCAAAGGCTCAAAATGTCGGCGGCAACTGTGACTAAGGCTCCGACGGCGTGGGCTGATGCGATAAAATCTGTGTAGTCGTAAATTGCGCCGTCTGTTGCAGGGTATTGTAGCAGGGCACCGAAGATTTTGCGATCGCACTTAAAGTCTCGATGGTCCCCCACAATCACATCAATTCCCAGCGGCTTAGCGCGAGTTTGCACAACTTCAATGGTTTGAGGATGGCAATCTTGGGAAACAAAAAACACTTTTCCCTTATTCTGGGAGACGCCATAACTCACCGCCATCGCTTCCGCCGCCGCCGTTCCTTCATCCAGCAAAGAAGCGTTGGCAATTTCCAAACCTGTGAGGTCAATTATCATCGTTTGGAAGTTCAGCAAAGCTTCCAATCGCCCTTGGGCAATTTCGGCTTGGTAGGGAGTGTAAGCTGTATACCAGCCGGGATTTTCGAGGATATTGCGGCCGATGACTGGGGGAGTGATGCAGTCGTGATATCCAGTGCCGATGTACGATCGCAATACCTGATTTTTTGCCGCAATTTCTTTCAATTCTGCCAATGCAGCATACTCGCTTTTGGCAGCAAGTAATTCCAGGGGTTGCTGAATGCGAATCGCCGCCGGAATTGTCTTGTCAATCAAATCATCGAGGCTATCGATGCCCAAAACATCGAGCATTTCCTGGATTTCCCTTGGTGTCGGGCCAATGTGCCTGCACGCAAAACCATCGATGGGAGTGAGCTTTTGCTGCTGATTCGACTCAATTTGAGAACTGTAGAGTACCAAGGCGGATTCTCCTGAATAGACTTTTACTTCTTTGTTTGTAACATTTTGCAAAGGAAGAAGGAAGTTCGGCAACAGATTTTGTAATGGATTTAACGGATAGGAGGAAGTTCGGCTACGGATTTTGTAACGGATTTAACGGATGTAGATCAAATCCTCTCTTCATCGGAATTATTCATCTCTCTCTGAATCTCCCTCTGCGTTCTCTGCGTTCTCTGCGGTTAAATCATGACCATGCAACCGGAATTGATATAACTGACAGAAGGAAAAGGGGAAAGGGGGAGAGATGGCTACGAATGCCCCATACTTTCGGCCCCATACCCCATTCCCTATTCCCTATTCCCTATTCCCTATTTCCTATTCCCTATTCCCCTTCCACCATTTTGCGATACTCCTCGACTGACAAAGCCTCATTCACTTCGCTGGAATCTGCCACGCGCACTTTCAACAGCCAGCCAGCGCCATAGGCATCTTCTGCTAAATTCTCAGGAGATTCTACAATGGCATCATTGCGTTCGATGACAGTTCCCGTAACGGGTGCTTTCAAGTCTTCAACAGCTTTCACTGACTCGACTGTACCGAAAGCTTCGCCTTTTTCCAGGGTTTCGCCGACTTCTGGTAATTCCAGAAATACGATATCACCTAGTTGATCCACTGCAAAGGCGCTGATGCCGATAGTGGCAATTTCGCCTTCGAGTCTGATGTATTCGTGGGTGTCTAGGTATTTCAAGTCATCGGGGTATTCTAGTGCCATGTCTTTTCTCGCAATAAATAAAGTATCCACTAAATCTTATTAAACTATGGTCATTTAGTGATGGCAAACAAGAATAGGAAAAATATTAAACGCTTGCTTTTGGGAGATTTTTCTGTCAAACGACTGATGCGCTCTATTATTTTTATTTACGCATTTCTGTGTTTTTATGCTTTCTTTTTTTCAGAACCCCTAATTTTTCAACATCCCCCATCTAGTCAGAGTGATAGCAGGGAAGTTATCAAAATTAACTCAGCTAATGGCTTGAAAATTTCTGCCCTTCATTTTCCTAACCCGCAAGCTAAATATACCATACTTTACAGTCACGGGAATGCGGAAGATTTGAGCGGAATTTTGTGGGTAATGGGAGAGATTCGAGATAGCGGCTTTGCTGTGTTTGCCTATGATTATCAAGGTTACGGCACCAGTCAGGGAAAGCCTTCTGAGTATAATACTTATCGTGATATTGAGGCTGCTTACAATTATTTAACGCTACAGTTGGGAGTACCTGCAAAGCAAATTATTGTTTACGGGCGTTCTGTGGGTGGTGGGCCGGCAATTGATTTGGCTTCGCGGCAAACAGTCGGTGGTTTGGTGGTTGAAAGTTCGTTTGTTTCGGCTTTTCGGGTGTTGACGCGGATTCCGATTTTACCCTTTGATAAGTTTGTGAATATTGATAAGATTGGCAAAGTGCGATCGCCTGTTTTGGTGATTCACGGTAAGGCCGATGAGGTGGTTCATTTTTGGCATGGAGAGCAGTTATTGGCTGCCGCCAAGGAGCCGAAATTGAATTTTTGGGTCGATGGGGCCGGTCACAATGATTTGATGGATGTGGCGGGCGATCGGTATGCTGAAACTTTGCGAAAATTTGCTAAGCTAGTCGATGAATCTTCTCTACCAAAGTTATGAGCAACGGGCTCGCGTGCCCGTTCCCCAAGAAGAAATACATTTTATGGTGGGGTGGGCACGGGAGCCCGCCCCTGAATTAATCCTAACTTACTTAAGTTAACTCTGTCGGTTTGGCGATCGATAAAATGGTTTTTTCACTACCCTAGCTGGATAATTTTTGCCGCGAATTTCCACTTCTAGTTCCTGACCAATTTTAGCTAGTTTTGTGGGAACATAGGCAAGGGCGATCGGTTTATTCAAAGTCGGTGACAAGGTACCGCTAGTAACTTCTCCTACTTTTTCACTTTCAAAGATTACCGGATAACCGTGACGCGCAATGTGCTTCCCTGCCATTTCTAGCCCTACTAACCGCTTGGAAACTCCACTCGCTTTCTGCTGTTCCAAAACCTCGCGGCCAATAAAATCGCCTTTGGTATCGAGGTGAACAACCCAACCTAATCCAGCTTCTAAAGGTGTCGTATTATAGTCGATATCTTGACCGTACAATGCCATTGCTGCTTCTAAACGCAAGGTGTCTCTCGCACCCAAACCGCAGGGTACAACCCCCGCAGTTAATAATTGTTGCCACAGTTCTTTTCCTACTGCTGCATCGACCATAATCTCAAACCCATCTTCACCTGTATAGCCAGTCCTAGCGATAAAACTTGGCTGTCCCAACAGGTTTGTTTCTAAGTGACCGAAGGCTTTAATTGGCGTGAGGTCGTCGGTAACTAAGGGCTGGAGGTAAGTGACAGCTTCCGGCCCTTGAATTGCGATTAAAACTTTGTCTGGTGAAATGTCTGTAAAACTGACACCGCTTAATTCTAAGTGGGCTGCTATCCAAGCTTTGTCTCGGATGCGAGTGGCGGCGTTGACAATGATGACAGCCCGTTCTTCGCTAGTGGTGGCATCGGGTTCTTGGCAGTAGAAAATGATGTCATCTAAGATGCAGCCTTGGGCATTTAACAATACTGTATATTGAGCTTGACCTGGTTGCAATCGACTTAAGTCTGAGGGCACTAAGGGTTGAAATTTAGCCCTTAATTGTTTCCCTCTCAAACCAAATTTTCCCATGTGGGAAATGTCGAACATTCCTACTTGCGATCGCACTGTTTGATGTTCGCTGCTCAGACCGCTGTACTGCACCGCCATCTCCCACCCGGAAAAGGGGACCATCCGAGCTTTGAGTTCTAATGATAGGTCGTACAGAGGTGTGCGGGCAAGTGGGCTCGGATTCTCTGGATTGTTGGATTCAGTTGACTTGGCCACAGGTAGCGCTTTGGTTGCGGTAGAGTATTTTGATTTTACCAAACATGGAGTTGGTATTTCTGGGCGATCGACTGAAGGATAATTCAGTGATGTTGCTTGAGGATGGGTAGAATGTCGGTTTTAGGTTGCTAATAGTTGATTTCCCATTCTGCACCCCTCCCCCAAACCTCAAATTTACCCAAGAGCAAAAGATGGCAATTACCGATCTCTTCAAGGAAGGCAACAAGCCCAACATCGTTATCATCACCCGATCGTATTCGCGATCGAAATGTACCAGATCCAGAAACTGAGACTGTCTTATTTGTGGACTGGTTCTGTGAATGGCATCAAGCTTCAAATTTGGGCAACTTGGCTGTTTTATGCGGTGCTGCTTGATGTGGCTGATGCCGTTGCTGACGAATTGTCACTTTGTACTGAGCAGATTTCTTGAGAAATGCTGTTTCTAGGAACCAGTTAACAAATATCAACGCAAATTATCCGGTACTTTCGCCGATGGTAGATCTAAGTAATTGTAAACAATGCGCGAAATTCGCCGCACAAAATCTCTCACAATCGGGTCATTATAAGGACGTTTGACAAAAATTGCCGCCAAATAACGCTTCCCATTTGGCATATCAATAATTCCAGCATCGCCAACTACAAAGCCAATATCTCCCGTTTTGTCGGCAATTACTGCTCCCGCCCCTAAACCTGAAGGAAGCAGGGTTCTAGTTGTTGTATGTCGCAATAATTCTAAAGCCTGTTCTCGGCTAGATTCCGAAACTAATTTATCGCGAGATAGCATCGATAGCAGCTTCACCATATCTACAGAACTGGTTGTATTTGTTCCTTGAAAATCTCCCAACCAATTGCGAATTATTGTATCAGTTAATCCCCAACTGCGAAAACGTTCGTTGAGCTTCGCAATTCCCCCCAAACGTTTAATAATCATGTTGGTGGCTGTATTGTCGCTGATGGTTATCATTTTATCTACGGTTTCTCTGATGCTAAACCGAGTGCCATCTGGTTCGTCTTGCATAGTTCCAGAGCCGCTGGCCACTAAGTCGGATTTCATAACTAATGTTTCATTCAAGCTAACTTTGCCAGCGTCTACATCTTGATAAAAGGCAATCAGGATTGGTAATTTGATGGTACTGGCGGCGGGAAATACCCGATCGCCCTTGATATCCAAATAGTTGCCTGTATCTAAATCCAGAAAAAACATTCCCGCACTCAGGGATTTATACTGTTCGATCGCCTTTTCAACTTCTGGCTTAATCGCTGTCATTTCCGAACCGATTTGCATCCCCAAATCCCCGGAATAATTTCTAGGATTCGTCGCTTTCAGATTCGGTAAAATTTGAGGCTCTTTTTGTTCAAACCTAGTAATATCTTCTGATTTAAAAGACTCATTCCCTGCTAACAGCTCTGGATTTGGCAACTGAAATGACCACCTATTTGCCGATTCTTTGATAATTCGTACTTGTTGTGGGTCTAACTTATAACCTGGATTTAATTGAATCACTAATCGGGTGGTTTCTGGGTCGAATTGCCCGACTCTTATTTCTTTAATAGCTGAATTATAGCTTTGAGGAGTTTCGGGATATTCGAGGACAATTCCGGGCAGATCGATTACTAAACGGGTGGGATTAGGAATTAATTTAACTGAGGGCTGAACGCTGGTATCTGTGGTTACATTGAGTTGATTTTGATTCGCATCAAAGTGCCATGATGTCAAGGTATCCGCTTTGGCTGGGAGGGCGATCGCCCAAGCACTAATTAACGTAGCCAACAGCCATTGTAGTTTTAAAGTCATGGGTGGAGAGAAAGAGGGAATTGGCATCCACTCGAAAGCGATGGGAACAGTGTTCTGAACCGCTGTCGTGGCGAGTCGTATGATATCATACAGTCAACTCTTGCCCTCTGCCGTATATTTTATTATTTTATTTTAGAATAATCAGTGGACTCAGTTGAGATAATCTAGATAAACTCAAGTTGGGCGATCGCCTGATTTCTCGCATTCTCTATGGCATCAATCATCGCTTTCACAAATACTTTTCCTTGAGCTACAAATCGTCGCTCGCTCAAATGGTCATAAGCTTGCCAATCTCCGCTAACTTCCGCATCTTGCCACAGAAACCAGTCGCGGTAAATTTCACCGTTATCAATATCATCGCACAGAGCTAGCCAATCATCTCCAGTCAGAACATTGGCATCTAATGCTACCAATTCTAGCCAAGCTAGTGCTGTGCAAGCATGGATCGCCTCAGCATCAACTAAGTCACATTTTGTAGTTGTAGGTAGCGGAAATTCAAGGGTAGACTTCATGATTTATACCTAATTTAATCCATGAATGTTACTATTTATTAAACGGACTAAATGCCACGGGAAAAGTTTCCCTCTGATGAATCTCTGAGCGATCGAGCTTGGCAGCGGCTGATGCTTCAGTTAAGTTGTTCAGGGTGTTAATGGTGAATATGGCTGTGGTTGCTAAAGCTGCCATTGCCAGTCTGTGTAAAACATTGTTCATTTTCGTGCCCCTTTTTGCTTGATGTATGTACTATAAAAAGTTAATCAATTAGGCACGGGGGAGATTGGGGAGTTAAGCATTTTTTTAGGTTAAAATATGTTTAAATTTTGAAGTGGTTGACCGGATAGGGTTTGAGGGTGCGATCGCTAATAAAATTTGAATAATTAAAATTAAGTGAGTTGAAGGTGGCGGACTATCTTCCTTAAAATCCCTTAAAATAGGTAGTAGATAGGTTAAACTTCCTAGATTCCTTCTCCTTTAAGTGCAAGCGAAGTGATCAAGTCAAAACGCGATCGCGGTCGAATTCTCACCGCCCCAGGCTTAAAGAAGCTGAATGAGGCGATCCAAGAATGGTCAGACCGATATAACATTAGAGGTACTCTCACCGAAGTCGAGGCTGAGTCTGGCGTTGGTTCCGATACAGTCAGCAAAATTCGGCAGGGTAGAGAAGGTGCAGACGAGAGTAAAATTCGGCAATTGTTTGCTGCTTTTGATTTGACCTTAGCCAATGGCGACCATCGATCGGCTAAACTAGACGATGGGGAAGATGCCGATGGGCCGAGGAATTTGCCACCGACTGAAGAAACAGTCCCTAACAGCCGAAGTGTTAAGATTTTTATCAGCTATCATAGCGTTGAGCCCGATCGCGAATTAGGAAAACAGTTGGAAATAGCCTTAAGTGCGATCGGGCATACAGTCTTTACCATCGAAAACAGCATTAAATTAGGAGATAATTGGTTCGAGCGCATTAACTACTTCCTCAAAGAATGCGATTATTTACTATTGCTATTGCCACCAACTGTCAACCAAAGCGAACTGCTAACTTATCAAGTTCAGCAAGCCAAAGAATTGCAAGATTCTCGCCCTGACAAAAAGCCAGTAATTTTGCCCATTCGCGTCGGTTTTCCCCTGAGCGAGCCTCTAAATCACGACTTGCGAGGCTATCTTTACCGCATCAAACAAAGGGAATGGCAAACAACCGCCGATACTCCTATTCTGATCGAAGAAATTATGAATTTGCTGGCAGAAAATGCCGCACCTATCAAAGATGAACCAGCAGAGTTAATCCCCAATCAAGTATTAGAAACTACTAGCCATAACATTCCTTTGCCCACAGCAGAACCAGAATTGCCAGGAGGACAAGTCGATGTCGCTTCTCAATTTTATGTAGAACGCCCTCCCATCGAAGAAAGGTGTTATCAAACTATTTTGCAGCCCAGCGCCTTAATTAGAATAAAAGCTCCTCGACAGATGGGGAAAACTTCTTTAATGGCAAAAATTTTGCACCGCGCATCCTGTCAAGATTATCGCACTGTACCGCTGACTTTTCAGTTAGTTGATAAAACTGTATTTGCCAATCTCGATAAATTTCTCAAGTGGTTTTGTGCCTATGTAGGGCGAGAGTTACACATACCCAATCAACTAGATGATTATTGGGATGAAATTTTTGGGAGCAAAGTTAACTGCAAAGATTACTTTGAAAAATATCTGTTGCCACAAATCGACACTCCTTTGGTGTTAGGATTAGACGAGATAGATCGCGTTTTTCAATATCCCGACATTGCCGAAGATTTTTTAGGACTGCTGCGGGCTTGGCACGAAGAATCCAAGCGGCGCGATATCTGGAAAAAACTGCGCTTAATTGTAGTTCACTCCACCGAAGTTTACATTCCGATGAATATCAATCAATCGCCTTTCAACGTCGGACTGCCCGTAGATTTGCCAGAATTCAACGCTGGGCAAATCCAAGATTTAGCAGCGCGCCACAACTTGAATTGGTCTGAGGCCGAAGTAGAGAAATTAATGGCAATTGTCGGCGGTCATCCTTATCTAGTGCGAGTTGCATTATATCACATTTCGCGCTCGGATTTGATGCTTGATGAATTAAAAGAAAGTGCGATCGCAGATGCGGGAATTTATAGCGACCATTTGCGCCGCCAATTGTGGAATTTAGAAGAATATCCAGAGTTAGCGCAGGGGATGAGAGAGATTGCTGCGGCGGATTCTCCGGTGCAATTAAAGGCGATGCAGGCGTTTAAATTGGATAGTTTGGGGTTGGTGAAATTGCACGGGAATGAGTGCGTGCCCAGGTGCGAACTGTATCGGCAATATTTTCGATCGCACTTAAGCGCGATCGGGTAAGATTAAATGTGGGTTAAAAATCTGCGCTCGAAATCGGCGGTTGAAACCGCTCCTTGTCAAACAAAGTCCGCCTACGCGGACTAAAGAATCAGGTGAATGATACCCATGAACGATATTTTTTTAATAACTTCCGATAATTGGCTAGATTGGATAACTGTGTTTGGTTATCTAGGCTTTACTGCTTTCATTGCATGGCGCGTATTAACCACAAAGTAGATATGTGTTAAAACTAGGTGAAATCGTAACTAAATCAACTCCTGCATACTAATTATGTCACCTGTTGAAAGTCTCGCAGCAATTCCCAATGATCTGATTTTGCGCTTGAGCATCGAGCAGTATCATGCGATGATTCAATCAGGCATTCTCACGGATGATGACTCTGTAGAATTGCTGGAAGGTTGGCTGGTTTTCAAAATGCCAAAAAATCTACCGCATCGAGTTACAACTCGTCTTGTCAGAACAGCTTTAGAGAATATTTTACCTCCTGGTTGGTATGTCGATTCCCAAGAACCGATAACGCTATTCAACAGCGAACCCGAACCCGATATAGTAGTTGTTAGAGGGGATACACGACAATATCTCGATCGCCATCCTGGTGCTGAAGATATTGCTCTGATTATAGAAGTATCTGATACAACGCTTCAGCGCGACCGAACAATCAAAAAACGGATTTATGCCCGCGCTGGAATTGCCATTTATTGGATTGTGAATCTTGTGGAAGAGCAGGTGGAAGTTTACTCTCAACCGAGTGCGGAAGTTGAGCCACCAGATTACAGTCAAAGGTTGGATTTTGGGCGATCGGCTGTTGTACCGATTATGATTGCAGGAATAGAAATAGGGGCGATCGCTGTCAATTCTCTTTTGCCTTAAGATAAATAATAAGATGGCTATATAAAACTACCTTCTTCTTATTCTTTCTTTCCATCTTCGCGTCCTACCCTAGGGGAACGAACCGCGAAGGCGCCTTCGCGGTTCGTTCAACTTTCGTAAAATCGGAATTTGTTCTAACTGTTCCGATCGCAAACTATCCCAGTTTAACCCGGTTGGACGCGGATAACTTGTATTAGTTTCAATTACTTCCTGGGCAGTCACAATCCAATTCAAAGCCCAATCGTGAGCCTGCATTGGCAAAAGCGAATCTGCAACTACTTGCAAAGGATGCACAGTTGTCACAATCGGCGTATCGATTTCTACTAACCCGAATTCCTGCAACATCGCTAATTCCAAATCAGCAAATCCTGCTCCTTTCCCGGTTCTTCCACCGCCCGGCCCCGCCGCTACGCAGCCGACTATTACTAAATCAATCGGCTCCATTTCTGCAAAACTTACCAATCTGCCACAAGTTAGGGCTTTGCGGGCGATCGCACTTTCGGCAATAGATACATTTTGCCTTTGCAAATCCTCAGCAGTCAACTCAACAAAACAGCGATCGTCTGTCAAGCGCGGTACTGCCATATACAGCCGTTTTCCATCTTGTAAAGCCCGCATCCGCACCGGAATTTGCGCCGAATCAGGATTGCACTTAATTGTTTTTGCCTGTTGCCAAATCGATAAACTTGCCAACTTTTCCGCCGCCAATTCGGCCCCAACAAAGTTGGGAATATGACCAAACGGATCGCCAACAGATGCGGCTTGCTGCTTCAGCAAAGACCAAATTTCATTTCTTAAATTGTCTTTGTCGTGGTGATATCCAGTCCAATCAGTTTTCATGCTGTATTATGGTACAATATATCATACAAAATTCTACTTGAATTCTTCAGTCCGCGCAGGCGGACTTCGTTTGTATAGTCGCGGTTTCAACCGCCGAACTAATTTATGAATTTTACCACCAAACCCAGTTACTATCAAGTAGGCGGGAGTCTCACAAATAACGCTCCCAATTATGTGAAACGGCACGCAGACGACGACTTCTATAACGGATTGAAAGCCGGGGAATTTTGTTATGTTTTAAATTCTCGGCAAATGGGGAAATCTAGCTTGCAGGTGCGGACAATTCAACGGCTTAGAAGTGAGGGAATTGCTTGTGCGGCGATCGACATTTCGGAAATTGGCAACCGTGGCGTGACTCCCGAACAGTGGTATGCTGGTCTTCTCCGCATTCTCGAAAATAATTTTAATCTGTCAGATGTTGTCAACGTGCGGACTTGGTGGCGCGATCGCAATTTTTTAGCCCCAGTTCAAAGATTGAGCGAATTCATAGAAACTGTACTGTTAGCTAATATTGCCAGTAACATTGTCATTTTTATTGATGAAATCGACAGCATTCTCGCCCTAGATTTTTCCGCCGACGATTTTTTAGCGTTAATTCGCTCGTGCTACAATAAACGGGCAAATAATTCAGAATTCGATCGCCTAACTTGGGCGCTTTTAGGAGTAGCATCACCGACGGATTTGTGCCGCGACAAGAATGTCAGCAATAACACCCCATTTAATATTGGCAAGGCGATCGAATTAACTGGTTTTGACGAAACAGAAGCGCAACCGCTAGCAGCGGGGTTGGCTGAGATTACAGATAGTTCTCAAGAAGTTTTGCGAGAGGTTTTGTATTGGACGGGAGGGCAACCTTTTTTGACTCAAAAGCTTTGTAAACTTCTCTTTGAAAATTCACATTTAATCGGGGATTTACCCCCCCCAGCCCCCCCTTACCAAGGGGGGGAGAAAGAGCAAGTCAATAATTTTATCCAGACTGAGAAAGAGCAACTCAAAAATTTGCCCCAGATTGAGAAAGAGCAAGTCAATAATTTTATCCAGGGGCAAAAACAGCAACTCAATAATCCTAAAGAGTGGGTGGAGAAAGTGGTGCGTTTAAAAATTGTGGATAATTGGGAATCTCAAGATGTGCCGGAACATTTATCTACAATTCGCGATCGCCTGTTTAAAGAAAATCAACGCATTGTCAGGAGACTCGGATTATATCAGCACATTTTACTGCAAGTTGAAGTTATCCCTGATAGCAGTGCGGAACAAATGGAATTGCGCTTGACTGGATTAATAGTTAAAATTGGGAATAAACTAAGACTAGCTAATCCTATTTATGAAGCTATCTTTAACAACACTATTGTTCAACAAAAATTAGATGAATTGGCTCCTTACTCCTCGGCTATTAAAGCATGGTTTAATTCTCACTGTCAAGACAATTCACAACTTTTGCAGGGGAAAGATTTACAATCATCGTTGATTTGGGCCGCCGAAAAAAGTTTAAGAAATGAAGACTTTCAGTTTTTAACAGCCAGCCAAAAACTGATGTTTACCGCTCAAAATCAGCTTTTAGAATCTACTAAGCTAGAAATTACACAAGCTGTCAATGATGCCCAAAAAGCCCAGTTAGAAACACAAGCATCTAAACAAAAGGCTAAACAGTGGATCGGTCTTGGTTCGGCGGCGCTTGCTCTATCTTTGGCGGGGGCGATCGGTTTTTCAACTCTCGCTTACCAGCGGTTCAAACTAGCACAAGCTAGTATCGAAATTGAACAAACTGGTAGTGATGCTTTACTTTTAGCTGTGTCTCAGAAGACTGAAAATAGTCAAGCTTTGTCTGAGGCTTTACTGCGGGCGATCGCCTCGGGAAAAGCATTGAAAAATTTGGTAAAAAACCAACCTCATTTAGAACTATATCCTGCCACTAGACCGCTGTTAGCTTTACAAGTGATTCTCGATAAACTTAGTAGTAACAAACAGCAGCTTCAACAATCATCTCTGCCACTCAGAAAGATGAATTGGAAAGCTCACAAGGGTGCTATTACCAGTGTGGCTTTTTCCCCAGATCGCCAAATTATAGCTACCGCAGGAGTAGATGATAGCGTGCGGATTTGGAGCTTATCCGGGCAAAAACTTTCTGAATGGAAAGCTTTACAAAAGTCGATAAATGTGTTAAACTTTAGTCCCGACGGCAAAATTTTAGCAACTGCTGGTAAAGATAGCACAGTTAAGTTATGGGATTTATCGGGGAAAAAAATCTACAAATTTAAAGCCATGTCAGGCTCGGTTACTAGCATTAGTTTTAGCCCGGATAGCAAGTTTTTAGCTGCGGCTGGAATAGAAAGTAATGCTGCTATTTGGCAGATTTCTCCCATTCCAAAAACTAGATTGTTGCCAGTTTTTTTGCCTGGTCATAACGGCTTAGTTAGAAGCGTTAACTTTAGTCAAAACGGGGATTTTTTAACTACTTTAGATGGCAAATCTACGGTGCGTATTTGGAATTCATCTGGTAAGTTAATCCAAAAAATACCCGTTCAGGCGATCGGCATTAGTTTCAGTCTCAACCAACAGCAGCAGCGCTTTGCTACAGTAACATTGAATGGGAAAATAGGGCTGTGGAATTTGTCAAACCAAGAATTAGTGAAGGAATTTCAAACTTTGCATTTAGATGCAAAATCTATTAGTTTTAGCCCCGATGGAGAACGGCTTGCTACCGTGGGAATTGATAAGACAGTGCGGTTGTGGAATTTAGCAGGGCGGCAAGTTGCTCAATTTGAGTTTGCAGAGAATGTTGTTAGTGTCAGTTGGAGTCGAGATGGAAAGCAAATTGCTGTGGCTGGAAGCAATGGTACTGTCTGGTTGAGGAAAGTTGAAAGTTTAAAAGAATTACTGAAGGAAAGTTGCAATTTTTTCACCAATCAACCGGAGTATTTGACAAGAGTTTCCAGTCTTTGTCAGTAACTGATTATCAATTTACCTTAACAGGTGGAATACTTAAATTAGGATTTTTGATTCTTCTTAATAGTTCTTGTCTCGCTTGTTCAGGATTTTGCCCTCTCGGTATCTGATATAATAACCTACAGGAACCGTCTTGAGGATTGGCAGCACAAATAATCGGTTGACCTGTACGGGATGCACCTGCTGTGACAATATTGTCCCAGTTTCCCTGGGATTGGGCATTGTTGAGAATTGCTGAAACTCGCGTACACCGAGTAATCGCATCTTCGCCGGATTCATTGAAATAGTTGTCTGTAACCCACAAAATAACCGGAATATTTTTGCCTTGTTGGTCAGCAATTGTAGCTGGATGGCTACCAGCAGCCCCGCAGAAGAATGAATATGTTTGAGCGAAAGCGGGAAGGTTTGTGAGAATCGGGGCGATCGCTATTATTGACGCGCTAAAAACTGACTTTAAGAGCCAAAATTTCATGGGAATTAATCAGGCTGGCGATCGAAGGTTATTCATAGTCTAAAAAATTAAACTGATGCTTGCCGGGAAGATTAGGGATTTAGGGAAAAAAATCAAAATATGGGCAAACTTTTTCCCCATCCCTGCTACTGGACTCATCAGGTATAAAATCTCGACCGAAATCCTCGCCCACATACTCTCCGGGCCAGAAAATAATTCGCCCCCACAAGCATCTGCTGGACTCTAGAGGCTAAACCTGCTATTTCTTCACTTTTGTGTTGAGACTCAATCATTGCTGGCGTCACCCCCCTAAATGAGAACCTGTGTTACCATCGGTGAAAATATTCTCGCTTAATAATCAACAATGGGCAATGTTCTGGTGCTGAACGTCTCCTACGAACCCCTTAACATCACCAATTGGCGAAGGGCAGTAGTTTTGTTGCTGAAAGGAAAAGCTGAGCAGGTAGAACACAACGGGAAATTTATTGCGCCTAATTTCCCGCTACCGACAGTGATTCGACTGCGGCATTATGTCCGAGTTCCCTACAAGGATATTCCACTCACCCGCCGGAATATCTTGCACCGGGATGCCCACTCTTGTCAATACTGTAGTTACACTGGGGATGATTTAACCCTCGATCATGTGATTCCTCGATCGCGCGGAGGAGGTGAATCTTGGGAAAACCTCGTCACCGCCTGTATGCGCTGCAACGTCAAAAAAGGCAGCCGAACCCCGAAAGAAGCCGGAATGCTCTTGCGATATCCGCCTCGGAAACCTTACAGCGGTCTTTATTTTGAAGTGACTAAACACGTTAAGAGCGGTATGCACCAAGAATGGCAAAAATATGTAATCGGTCTTTAAAGCCCCTGTCAGCGCAAGCGCGGGGGTTTTTTTGTAGGATTGTTGAGTGTTGAGTTTTCAGTTCAAGAGTTCAAAAGTTCAAAAATTTTTATGAAAGACCCCCCTAACTCTTCTGGTACAACCTCGGTAAACAATCAGGTTCAACTAGAATCTAACGATGAAGTTGTAGTATCAAATGTTGCTGGTAAACGGCGCAGCAAAGCTGAAGTTCCAGTCGAAGAGAGTCGCCCCAGGAGATTTTCAGACCCTTCGGCCGATCGCCAAGTAGAACTGTTGCGCCAAATGTTGGAGCGACACCGCGGCCAGCGCCAGTTAATCTTACTGCAAGATTTCCCAGACCCCGACGCACTTTCGAGTGCTTGGACTTACAAATTAATAGCGGAACAGTACGACATTAACTGCGATCTTATCTATGCAGGAGCCCTGAGTCACCAAGAAAATATTGCTTTAGTTAAATTGACTGGTTTACCCTTGCAAAGGTGGACGGTGGAAACTGCAAAAACTAAGGATTTATCTGCCTATAAGGGCTGTGTTTTTATCGATAATCAAGGAACTACTTGTCAGTTAACCGATCTGGTTTTAGGGGCAGGAATTCCGATCGCAGCAGTTATAGACCACCACAGTTTGCAAGGGGAAATGAATGCAGAATTTGCGGATTTACGCCCCCAAATTCGCGCTACAGCCACGATTTTTACCGAATATTTGCAAGCGGGACTCCTAAATCTTGACGGTAGTATCAGCCAGCATATTAAGTGTGCTACGGCTTTGATGCACGGTTTGCGATCGGATACCAACGCCCTCCGACAAGCTGAGGAGGAAGATTTCTTAGCTGCGGCTTATTTGAGTAGGTTTTATGACCCCCAGTTGCTGAATGCGGTGTTGCAGTCCTCTCGCTCTAAATGGGTGATGGATGCGATCGAGCGATCGCTCAAACACCGCATTGTCCAGAACAATTTTTCCATCGCAGGTATCGGCTATCTCCGCTATGACGATCGCGATTCTATTCCCCAAGCAGCGGACTTTTTAGTCACAGAGGAGAACGTACACACAGCCGTTGTCTATGCCATTGTTCACGACAAAGATGAGGAAATTGAAGTAGTAATTGGCTCCCTGCGAACCACTAAACTGACTCTCGATCCTGATGAATTTATTAAAGAAGCTTTTGGTCAAGATTCTCAAGGACGCTTTTTTGGTGGAGGCAGAAGTCAAGCTGGAGGTTTTGAAATTCCCGTAGGATTTCTTTCTGGTGGTAATGACAATAGCGATTATGCAAGACTGAAATGGGAAGTATTTGATGCTCAGATTAAGCAAAAATTACTGAAATTAATTAGTCCTACAGACAATCCTGTTTATCATAATTAAAGCCAGTAATCAATCTCGTCGATCGCCGATCAAGCATGATGATGATGCCAAACCACAGGGGCGCGATCGGATGCAGCTTGCGGTGAACCAATGGACTGGTAAAATAGGCAACAAAGACCGATCGCACCCCATCTGAAAAAAGTGCGATCGGACACCTCAACCAAGAAAAGCCAGTGCATCTATACCTGATCCGTCACGGCATCGCAGCCGAACCCGAAGCCTACGCGACAGACGAAGAACGCCCACTGACTAAAGAGGGCGCGAGCAAAACCCGAAAAGTCGCCCAGCGTCTGTATGAAATCGAAATTCAGTTTGACCTAATTCTCACCAGTCCCCTCTTACGTGCCACCCAAACCGCCCAAATCCTGCAAACAGCAGGTTTGAGTTCCCAAATCGCCGAATCAGCAGTCCTAGCCCCATCAGGAGACATCCACAACTGGCTAGAATGGTACCAACAGTGGCAGGAAACAGGAAGCCGTAGCTTGGCTCTAGTGGGGCACCAACCAGATTTAGGCAACTGGGCAGAAACTTTGCTCTGGGGCAGAACCCAAGATGCCATCATCCTCAAAAAAGCAGGTACGATCGGGTTAATCCTCCCCGAAACAGGCTCACCCGTCGGCCGCAGCCAAATGTTTTGTTTGCTGTCGCCCAAGTTTTTACTGGGATAAAGACAGCCCATAGGTGTCAACTTAAGGTTCATTCCACAGCCCGACAGGGGTTGAAACCGAGTCTCACAAAGCGCAAGTCCTCTCAAAGAGGACTGATGATGATGAGTTCTTGAGTCCTCTTTTAGAGGACTTTAGCTATTAGACAGGGGTTTCAACCCCTGGCGGGCTTTCAGGCGATTGTTGACACCAATGGCAATGCCGTGTCCCTAGGGGGATATTGAGTTTGTTAACGCGGCGACACTATCTTGCTTTCTGCTAATGTACTTTGAATAGATTAGATTCCACTCACACAACACGGTATCGCAATGGTCGTCGGCGAATTCAAGCCAGGTTTAGAAGGTGTTCCTGCTACCTTGTCCAGCATTAGCTTTGTAGATGGACAAAAAGGGGTACTAGAATATCGTGGTATTAGCATCGAGGAACTAGCACTCAAAAGTTCCTTTGTGGAAACTGCATATTTATTAATCTGGGGCGTACTTCCGACAAAGGAAGAACTAGAAGCCTTCGAGCATGAAATTCGGTATCATCGCCGGATCAAATATCGCATCCGGGACATGATGAAATGCTTCCCCGAAAGAGGACATCCCATGGATGCCCTGCAAGCTTCAGCAGCCGCCCTGGGCTTGTTCTACTCCCGCAGAGCTTTGGCAAACCCAGCATACATTCGAGAAGCTGTAGTGCGACTACTAGCCAAAATTCCGACAATGGTAGCAGCATTCCAGCAAATGCGGCGGGGTAATGACCCGGTGCGGCCGAGGGATGACTTGAACTACTCGGCTAACTTTCTGTATATGCTCAACGAGCGAGAACCCGATCCGCTGTTAGCTAATATTTTTGACGTTTGTCTGACTCTGCACGCCGAACATACAATTAATGCCTCTACATTTTCAGCAATGGTAACAGCTTCGACGCTGACAGATCCTTATGGGGTAATTGCTTCGGCAGTTGGCACTTTGGCGGGGCCTTTGCATGGGGGGGCGAATGAAGAAGTGATTGAGATGTTGGAACAAATTGGTTCGGTAGAAAACGTGCGACCTTTTGTCGAGAAGTGCGTTGAAAACAAGGACAAAATCATGGGCTTCGGTCACCGAGTTTACAAGGTGAAAGATCCCAGAGCAACTATTCTCCAAGGGTTAGCAGAACAGTTATTTGAGAACTTCGGTAGCGATGATTATTACGACATTGCTGTCAAGTTGGAAGAAGTGGTGGAAGAAAAACTGGGTCAGAAAGGAATTTATGCCAATGTAGATTTCTATTCTGGTTTGGTTTATCGGAAAATGGGAATTCCTACAGACTTATTTACTCCTGTTTTTGCGATCGCCCGCGTTGCTGGCTGGCTAGCTCACTGGAAGGAACAGCTAGAAGCAAACCGCATTTACCGCCCCACTCAAATATATACAGGTACTCACGGTGAGTCCTATATTCCGATCGGGGAAAGATCCCCATCTTAACCTCAAAGCTGTAGCCGTAGGGTGCGTGGCCTTGCAAAAATCTGTCAATAAAAATCGACTTTTCGAGTAGCGACGCACCTTATCAAAATGTTGGTTTTTTTCCTCATCTCTGGAAAAGAACAGGTGCGTCGCCATGAGATTGTCGCTGTTGATGAAGGATTGTCGATGGCGACACACCCTACGGCTTAACTATCCAAGCCAGTGAATTTTAGGTTGTAGAGATTCCTTTTACAAATGGTGCAGATTCTAAAAAACGTTCGGTACGCAGGAAAAATCTTCGTAAAAGTGTAAAGTGATATGTAAAATAGAGTTGTGGACATCCTATGGACATCCTTTTGATATTATGAAAACAGCAGCGCCAAAAATGAGTCTTGCGCCCGTGTTCTACACACTGGCTCAGGTGCAATTTAACCCAATTGCCCAAATCTCGGATTATGTTGCCCGTTTGCAGGAGCGCCTGCGCCGAAGTGGGTTCCCCGACTTCCAAGCCGAAAATCAATTAGAACTCACAATTCGCCGACTAGATGAATCACAACCTGATGTTCAGCCTCAGCAGCATATGCGCTGGAGCTTCATGAATACTGAGCGTACTGAAGGATACCTATTGCTCTCGAATGCCTTGGTTTTCCACACTACTAAATACCACACCTTCACAGATTTCTTGCAGAAGACCATCTCTGGCTTAAAGCTGGTTCACGAAATTGTTGAGCTGGCTTACGTTGAACGAATTGGACTTCGTTATCTTAATGCTGTTGTATCGATGGATAAGGACACACTGCAACAATACTTGAATCCATCTCTGCTTGGTTTTTCTGCAAATCTAGAGGGTCGTCTAAGCCATAGCTTTACTGAGACGGTAACAGTTGTTGATGACGGCAATTTAGTTGCTAGAGCGGTTATTACGGATGGGGCATTAGCTTTGTCACCTGACTTGATTTCGTTACAGCTCTCACTACAACCCCAATTCACAGGGATTAATAGTCGGAATGCTGTGTTAGATACTGACTATTTTGTTGTTAACCGAAACAGTTTCGATCTCAAAGAAATTGAAGATCAACTTTTGAAGGCGCATGACATCATCACCAATGCTTTCAAAGTTTCGGTGACTGACTACGCTAGAGAAAAATGGGCTTAAGAATATGAATACAATACCTACACCCTATTCCCAGGCTTCTTTTCATCCTACGAAAACCTATACTCCTAATGAGATAGGTGCATTAAGAGTTGAGCTATTTATTTTGACAGCAGGTACTGGTGGTATCATGACTGCACATAGTGCCGCTGAGTTACTAAATCGACTTCACTATCCACGTATACATGTCGAACATTCTAGGGCAAAGCAGGCTGATACGCAATCTGCCGTAGGCAGCAGTGCTACGCTATCGCCTGCTGAACATGTTGCGAATATCCGTGATGTATTTGCTATAAATATGTCTGATCTGGCTTCTGTTCTTGGGGTCACTCGTCCTACGGTCTATGCCTGGCTGGCAGGACAAGAGCCAAAGGGAGAAGCAGTAATACGTATTCAGAAATTGTCCCGCGTCGCCGACCAATTTAATCGAGCAAACATCATTCGTTTAGATAAGCTTGTGCATCGTCCGATTTTAAATGGACGTTCTTTGCTCGATATACTCAAGACAGATGAAGATCCTGTAGCAGATTTAGCCACTCTCAAGGCAATAGCCGATAAAGAAGCACAGACTCGCCGTGAACCTAAAGGCTCTGGCAAAAACCTGAGATCGCTCGACGATGTGTTGAGCGAGTCATCTATAGCTGTCTATGAGAGGAGTTAGTACAAGAATGCCTTGGTCTCGAAACACCACATGGCGACAGGGTAGCGTACTGGCTCAGAAAGACTTTCAGGCAGTGGGCTGGACTGGTGTACCTGATACTGATCTGGCTATAGCAATATCCCACGATTGCGATATCGCCAATGACAATCTGGATGTTGAACCTGCTGTGGAATTCATTTTTGCTCGCATCCTAGAGCAGCACAACGGGAACTCCACTCACGGGAAAAATCCGCGCACTCTACACATAGATTACAAACATGATGGACAAATTGTTTTCTTTGAACTGCTCGCTTCAAAAAGGTTGATATTGCCTAAAAATATGCTTGAGAATCTCCAGCCTGATGAGACTTATAAACTCAATACTCATTTTGGGCAGATTCTTCAGAGTTGGCTGGCTGCTAGATACCGTCGCCATGCTCTACCGAATAGCCTTGTTGATCGGCTTAGAGCCGTTTTTAAACACATTGACGATAAAGGTAAGAAAAATTCTGCTGGAATATTGTCTTTCCGTCTGTCTTATGATCCCGAAGATGAACTTCCTCCCGAAGAACCGTATGAACTCTCGATCAGCATTGTCTACATCCTTGATAAGGCTGAATACGGTGAAATGGCTGTCAATATAGCAAGTAGCCTCAAGAAAGAATTTCCCAATCTTTTAGAAAAGACAAAGGATAGCGGAACAGTGGACTTACGCAAATGCGAAGCGGTCTCTGAAATGGAATTTACAGTTCGTGATATGCGTGACACAGTTGAGTACCATCTAGAACACTTAAGCTATCGTACTGAGCCTTCGGGACCAGTTATTTAAATAACTTCTAGATTTCCTTGAATAAAACCAACATAATTTTATCTGGAATCTACTGAAAAATTAAATGATAATATCCATCCATCATTTACATATTTTTGAATAAGAGAAATAATGTTAGCTTGGTAATTGTTGAGTAACTTATGCGATTGCTTCTAACTTTTGCAAATAATTAGTTAATTTATTCTTGATTTTAATCTCCCCAGCCCAACTTATATATTCTTCGTCTCCTCCTTCCAGGTCTTCTGCTGTCCAATGAGTTAATGTAGGGTGCGTCAGGTAAGATTATTTCCGATGCAAATCAACAATCTCAAAACTGACGCACCTCGCCAAACGGTGCGTCAGAAATATGCTTTCCGTACAACTTGAAAATCTCAAATCTGACGCACCCTACTAGACATCGGAAGAATTGCCTGTCTTGAACAGGCATCCTGCCTGTTCCACAATAATTATGGGAGATGTCTACTAGCTAAATCTACACAGATTGGGTTACATGATGGCGGCTAGTCAATTTATCCAATTGATTCACCAACAAACTCAGGAACAATCCCACATCAGTCACCACACCAGTAGATTCGATCGACCCCCGATCGCTCAATTTAGTCACCACCGCCGGATTAATGTCCACACAGACCATCTTCACACCAGCCGGAGTCATATTTCCCACACCAATCGAGTGCAACATAGAGGACAACATTAACACCATATCTGCACCGCGTAACAGTTCAGTATAATGTTCTTGAGCCTTAATTAAATCCATTTGCGTGTCAGGAAGTGGGCCGTCATCACGAATCGAACCAGCTAAAGAAAACGGTATATTGTTCTTGACGCACTCGTACATCACACCATTAGTAATCAGCCCTGCTTCCACAGCTTTAGCAATACTGCCATAACGCCGCACAGTGTTAATTATTTTCAAGTGGTGCCGGTGTCCACCGCGCACAGCAACACCCCGTTTCATGTCAACCCCCAAAGAAGTTCCCATGTTCGATTGTTCCATGTCATGCACCGCGATCGCATTTCCGCCCAACAACGCTTGCACATAACCTTCGCGAATCAAATGTGCCAAATGTTCGCCGCCACCAGTATGAATGACAACCGGCCCTGCGGTAACAACAACCTTACCACCCCGATCGCGAATTTGGCGCAATTCCCACGCTACCTGTTCCACTACCAACTCTACCCGGCGCTCACTAGAAACGCTCCCAGACATAAAGCTAAATTCCTGAGAATTACGTTGTTCCCGCGACTCTGTTTTGCGAATTGTGCGAATACCAACCACATCAACAACAACTTTTTCTCCTACTTTTAAATCGCGCAGTAATTTACATTTTGCGACTGGACCATCAGCAGTTTCAGTAATTGCTACTGCACCATCCATCCGCTGATTTTGCGCTTTCACCCACTGGTTATTTACCCGCACTTCCGTCGGATAAATCGTACTAACATAAAAGTCGTCCGGTCCAACGCCATCTTGCACTACAGGTTCTAAAATAGCATCGCAAATCTCTTGGGGCGGTGGCACAGCACCCAAATCAATCAGCATTCCCATCATTTCTTCCATCACATCGTGGGAAGGAGCCGAAACTTTAACATCGGCACTCGATGTGCTTTGACGCTGCTCTCCCAGATTGAAATTGAGCACCTGGAAACTGCCACCGAGATCGACAATCAAGTCCAAAGCACGACTAATTAAACCAGCATCCAGCAAGTGGCCTTCCATGCGAATTGTGCGGCTTTCTACCATCACATTTGCCGATCGATCTTCTTGAATCGGTTCCGTTACCCGCAATGTCAAACACTTACAAGCACCGCCAGCTTTCAGAAATTCACTCATCGGGGTTTCAATTACTTTAAACCCAGCTTTAGTGATGCGTGTTTTCAAGCCTTCGCTGACCTTATTCATTACCACAACTTTGTCAATATTGACAGCATTACACGCAAAATTTGCGGCATCCGCTTCTTCAATGGCAATCCGTTTTTCCGGCGCTACCCGCATTTCAATTAAGCGGTTTGAGTAGGAATCAAAGGCTGCTGGGTAGTACAGTAAATAGCCACCCGTGAGGGGACAAAAACAGGTATCTAAGTGATAGAAACGTTCGTCTACTAAACGCAGAGAAAGCACTTCGATATTCAGCCATTTGGCGAGCAATGGGTGAGAATCGAGTTCGGAACGGAAGCCGTATCCGGCCCACAACCAGCGGCCTTCGCGATCGAGCAAAGCATCACCAGCACCCTCAAAGGGCAAGTCTTTCGGTAGTTCGTGAACCGTGAAACCTTTCTCCTCAAACCAGGCTTTGAAATAGGGTTCTTCGCCTTGACGTTCTTTGTGATAGAAACGACTCAGCACAAAGGTATTACCTAAAAGTAAACCCGCGTTGGCGGTGAAAACCATATCAGGCCAGCCTTTTTGAGGCGGTACGAGGTCTACAATGGCATTTTCTTTGAGGACGTGGTACAGTTTTTCCCACTGTTCGACGGCGCGATCGCGCGATGATTTGTGGACATTGCCCTCCATCCACGGATTAATCACGTAGTCCACATCGTAGTGGTCGGGAGCGCACATCAGAAAGCGAATTGAGTCAGTCATAATTCAGTTAAAATGTTGTAGATGCTACAGACTTAAGTTGACAGAGTTTCCTAGAGAAAAACTACTATGTTGGCTCGTCGCAGAAAGAGTGCAACATCTCACGGCGAAAAAAGTAACTTTTAATTATATCACATAAAAACCTATTTAGATTAAAATTTTCAAGGCAGACAAGTAATGAAACCTTGACAAAGCATCCAGGGACTCACCAAATTCTTCCCTCTGCTTTCTTCCTTGCTTCAAACAATTGGGACTGCGATCGCAAATTCCGTACCCTTACCAACTTCGGAATAACATCTCAATTCACCGCAGTGTCTGTCTTTGACAATTTGGTAACTAATCGACAATCCCAAACCAGTACCACTACCCACTGGTTTAGTAGTAAAAAATGGGTCAAATATTCTCGACTGAATTTCCTCACTAATTCCGGGTCCATTGTCAGCAATACGCACGCATACTTGATTTTCCCCACAGACTTCCGTAGTAATGCGAATCTCCATAGATATGTCATCGTTGCTATCAGTTGCTAAGTCTGTCAAAGCATCGATCGCATTTGAAATTATATTCATAAAAACCTGATTGAGTTGAGCTGGATAGCACTGAATTTGGGGCAGTTTTCCGTACTTTTTAATAATTGCAATTTCCCCACGTTTTGGCTGCTCCTTCAATCGGTGCTGCAAAATTACTAAAGTGCTCTCAATCCCTTCATGAATATCTACTAATTTGCGGTCTCTTTCATCAAGTCTCGAAAAATTTCGCAAAGACAACACAATTTCCTTAATTCTGTTAGCACCTTCCTGCATAGAACCCAATATTTTCGGAAAGTCCTCAGCAATAAATTCTGCATCTATTTCTTCTAATTTATCGGTAATTTCTAGAGCGGGTTCAGGATAATATTTCTCATATAATTTTATTAAGCTTAGCAAATCTCCCGCATATCTTGTAGCTGGATTAATATTACCATATATAAAGCTAATTGGGTTATTAATTTCGTGGGCTACTCCCGCCACCATTTGCCCGATACCTGACATTTTTTCTGCTTGAATGAGCTGAGATTGAGTGCCTTTTAATTTTTCTAAAGTTTGTTCTAACTGTTGGGCTTTTTCCCGTTCTCGTTGTTCGCTGCTTCGCAAAGCCACTTCTCCTTGTTTGCGATCGCTAATATCGATATGAGTGCCAGTCATCCGCAGCGGATTCCCCGCATAATCCCGTTCCATTACCTTAGCTTGAGCCAAAATCCACTTCCATTCACCAGATTTGGCCAGCATCCTAACTTCTACTTCGTAAAGTGGACTGTTCCCAGAAATGTGAGATGCCAACGCCTCTTGAGTCAAGGGAAAATCCTCTGGATGTACCAGTTCCTCCCAGGATTTAAGAGTATTTTTAATATCGTCTACTTCATAGCCCAACATAGTCTTCCACTGCTGATTAAAATATACTTCTCCGGTTGCAATATTCCAATCAAACAATCCCATGGCACTAGCTTCAAAGGCTAAATAAAAACGTTCTTCACTAATTTTGAGAGCTAATTCTGCTTGTTTACGTTCAGTAATATCCATTACCGTACCTAAGAGTTCAATCGATTCCCCCGTTTCATTAAAAACACCTTCTCCCCTCACTTCTATATATCGAACTTGACCATCATCATGCAAAATTCGTAACTCGTGTTTGTAGGGTTTTCTGTCTGAAATAGCCCGGTTTACAGTTTCCATAAAACACTCTTTGTCATCGGGATGATACATCTGGTCGATTTGGGCATAGGGGGGTTCAGGTTGAGCGGGATCGAAACCAAAAATGCGGAATACTTCTTCAGACCAACTATATTTCTGGGCTAAGGGATCAAATTTCCAACTCCCTAGCCTCGCAAGTTTTTGGGCTGCTGCTAGACTAGATTCACTTTTTTGAAGTTGAATTCGTTGCTGTTTATCTTGTTGCAAAAGATGAGATTGAGCGATGGCAATTCCCATTTGTGCCGCCACGGACTCAAATAATCTGACTTCATCTTGCGTCCAACTTCGAGGACCATCGTACTGATGTAATGCCATGATTCCATTCGCTTTTCCTTGATAGGAGGTACGAATTGCCATCATAGATTTTAAATTTATTTGTTCGACTAAATGCCTGGTAGATTCTAGCAACGGTTCCGTAAAAACATCCTCAGACACTACAGCTTTATCTTGAGATAATACAAATTCAGCATGAGGATTGTCATAAATGGGAATTTCTACATCCATCAAGGCTAGGGATTCTACTCCTAATTTTTGATACTGAGCAACACAAGGAATACAAGGAGGGTCTACTATGTAAGTGTGAATTAAACAGCAATCAGCGTTAAAAACTCTACCAATTTGGGCGGCGGCTGTCTGAAAGACTTGATCCGGGTTTAAGTTATAGCGAATTTCTAGAGTAATGGTTTCTAGCAAAAATCTTTGCTTAATCAGCCTTTCTAAAGCAGTCAATGCTGTTTTACGTTCCAGTTCTGCTTGTTTGCGACTGCTAATTTCAGTTGCAGTTCCCAAAATTTTACAAGGTTTGCCATCTTCAGTTCTAGCAAATACGGTATCTCGACTGAAAAACCACCAATATTCACCGTTTTTGTGCTGGAGTCGATACTCAAATTCAAAGCTTTCCCCGTCTTTTGCTTGCTCAAGTTGGTCTAGGTGTGCTGACCATGCAGCGGTATCATCAGGGTGGATTAGTTGAGAAATTAAGGCTCCTGGCATCTGCTGTATTTCTTCCAAGGTATAACCTAGCTCGGTAGAAACTTCGCGGTTGAGATAAAGATTTCGGTCTTCTATTAAATCGTAAACGTACAATAAATTAGGATTAGTTTGAATTATTGCAGACAACCACCGCTGGCTTTCTCGCAGTTCGGATTCGGTGCGTTTGCGTTCTTCAATTTCTACTTGAAGTAGCGTATTTTGGACTAATACTTGTTGAGAAAGACGACGGAGATTCAGTTGACTTTCGATGCGAGCTACCACTTCTTCTAGCTGAAACGGTTTGGTAATATAGTCTACAGCCCCCAGGGAAAAAGCTTTGACTTTATCAAATACTTCATTTAAAGCGCTGATAAAAATCACAGGTATATCTTTTGTTTGCTCGCAAGCTTTGAGTTTTTCGCAGACTTCATAGCCATCCATTTCCGGCATCATAATGTCCAGCAATATCAAGTCTGGCGGATTTCTGAGCGCAAATTTTAGAGCCAAATTAGCATCTCGTGTTGGTCGGACTTTGTACCCAAGCTTAGACAATAGTGTGGAAAAAAGATGCAATATTTCTGGGCTATCATCTACCAGTAAAATGTTTGGTTTCAAGGAATTGTTTACTGTGGTAATTTTTTTTATAGCAATTCTTTTTTGATCTATTCTGTTCATTAAATAACCCCTTTTAAGTAGGTTTTTTTAGGTATGTAAATTGTTTAATATTTCCCAATCTTGTGGGGAGTAATTATTTTTGATTTAAGGTCAAATATTTGTAGGATTTGATTGAGGTAGGGCAAGTTAAATGTCCAGATTTCCATCAACTTGGTATCCAGTTTTGTTTGCATAAAAGGAGGTAAATTTAAAACTCTTAAACCCCATAGTGCACCAGCGATAACTGCTTTTATGGCAAGCGAGCGTGTCTTTAGACTTGAGTTACTGACAACTTCGACTTACCTGTGGTTGGAGTCTCTGGGACTATGGGGCAGATGGCAAATAGAGGACACCCATATACACTGATTAATTGTATCAAAAATATTTGCATTTTTCAGTAAGTCATCACAGTCGATCGAGCTTTCTCAAAATTACTTTCCACTAGAATTCTTACTGTTGCTTGTCCCATTCTGATGGTTTGAGGATTTTGAAATACTTTATATCAGTATATTTACTGGTATAAAGCATTTCTTCAGCGAGCAACGGCTAAAATGCACCCTAGGCAGATACCCGTAGCAGATTAAGTGCTGTGGGCATCTAACAGAAGATAATCTGACATTGAATTAGAGCGATTACTTCACTATTTTATACTGGTACTCGCCTCCAGTTCATCGTAAGCAGCATATACCGCTTTCACATTATACCAATTCAGAAAAATCCGAGCTATTTCCAAAGCCAACTGGGAATCACCTCGATCGATTAACCACTGTAACAAAGGCGACATCCTCCGCTCATTCAGCAGCCCACCCAGAGATAAAACTCCCCACAGTATTTTGTGCAACCAAGTCATTTGAATCATCAGCCGCACTTCCCAACTAGGGTGTTTTTGATAAAACAAAACTCCCATTCTTCCCCGCTGAATTTCTCGATCGATCATACCGGGGATTTGGTCTAAACTAAAGGGCGGATGCCAATGATAACCGACGGCGGCCGGACATTTAATCAATTTTAAGCCTAATTTTTTTAACCTGACTCCCAACTCTAAATCTTCCCATCCATACAGTTGAAAGCGAGTATCGAATAATCCAGCATCCATCAACCAGTGACGGGCGATGGCCACATTTCCCGTCGCAAAATAAGCGGCGGAAAAATCTGTGATTTTGTAGGGTTCCGAGGTAGGATTGTCAAAATTGCAGGTATTGATCACGCTGCCGTAAGTAAAAACCCGATCGCTCTCCTTGTATCCTTGTAACAAAGCTTCTGCGTGAGCTTGCAAAAAATGCTCAGTCACAACTAAATCGCTATCAATAAAAATAATCGTATCGCCCTTGGCATCTTCCACCCCCAGATTCCTCGCAGCGGCTGGGCCTTGGTGAGACTGTACGATCGATCGCACATGAGACAACTCATCCCCATGAGCAGCTAACCACTCCAGCGTACCATCTGTGGAGCCGTCGTCTACTACAATGACTTCATACTGTGCGATCGTGTTACCAAACTGCTGGTTTTCCAGAGCTCGTAGACATTTCGCCAAAATTTGTTTACGATTGTACGTCGGAATCACGACACTAAAAAACACGGATTTTCCCCACTGCCACAGCTACCGTCTCCCACCGTAGCAGATTTTTCGCAGCAATTATACTGATAAACAGCCAACTAGATCAAAAAAGAATATCTAAATCTGTACTATTCCTGACAAGAATCGATGTAAATTAGGTGCATAATACAAAGTTGGTTAAATCTGATATCTTGCACCATTTTCCAGAACAGGCAAGATGCTTGTTCCACAAGAATAGATTTTTTTGGGGAGTGGACCTCTGGCGAACCCCGAAAGGCTGATTCAAAATGGTGCAAGATGTGAGTAAAATACAGGATCTACATACCGATGAGTCGCGCTAAAAAAGTTGTGCTAGCATATTCCGGCGGAGTCGATACCTCCGTCTGCATTCCCTACCTCAAAAATGAGTGGGGTGTAGAAGAAGTCATTACTCTGGCTGCGGATTTGGGACAGGGAGACGAATTAGAACCGATCCGCAAAAAAGCGTTAGCATCCGGTGCTTCGGAATCCTTAGTGATTGATGCTACTGAAGAATTTGTCAAAGATTATGCGTTTCCAGCAATTCAAGCCAACGCACTTTACGAAAATCGCTATCCACTTTCGACTGCTCTAGCTCGCCCGCTGATTGCTAAACTGTTAGTGGAAGCTGCCGAAAAATATGGTGCAGATGCGATCGCCCATGGTTGCACAGGTAAAGGAAACGATCAAGTAAGGTTCGATGTGTCGATCGGCGCACTAAATCCCAAGATTAAAATCTTAGCACCGGCGCGGGAATGGAAAATGAGCCGGGAAGAAACCATCGCCTACGGGGAGAGATGTGGAATTCCATCCCCCGTGAAAAAGTCTTCACCTTACAGTATCGATCGCAACTTACTAGGAATGGCAATTGAAGCCGGCATTCTGGAAGATCCTTGGGCGGAACCCCCAGAGGAAGTTTATTTGATGACAAAGGCGATCGAGCAAACTCCCGACAAACCCGAATATATTGAAATCGGTTTTGACAAAGGTAATCCTGTCACTCTCAACGGCGAAACTGTATCACCAGTTGCCTTAATTACCCAACTCAACGAAATAGTTGGAAACCACGGAGTCGGCCGGATTGACATGATTGAAAACCGGGTAGTGGGGATTAAATCGCGGGAAATTTACGAAACTCCAGCGATTTTAGTATTGATGCACGCCCACCGAGACTTAGAAAGTTTGACGCTGACAGCAGATGTGACGCGATACAAACGCGGCATCGAAGAAACCTACAGCCAAATGATTTATAACGGCCTTTGGTACAATCCTTTAAAAACAGCTTTAGACGCATTCATTCTGGACACGCAAAAGCGAGTAACTGGAACTGTGCGGATTAAAATGTTCAAAGGAAACGCCACCATTGTCGGCCGCAAATCCGAAAATTCCTTGTACAGTTTCGACTTAGCAACCTACGGTGCTGAAGACGAATTTGACCACAAGGCCGCGGAAGGATTTGTCTATGTTTGGGGATTGCCAACTCGTATTTGGTCGGACAAGAATCGCGGTTAGAAACTGTTAATTATAGCAACCGCTAATGCGGTTGCTATAAGTCATTAATCTCACAATCCTGGATGCAACGAGCATCAGTAATATCGAATTATATCAATTCCGCTTGGATCGGAATGATTTAACCGCGAAGGCGCGAAGTACGCGAAGGAAGAGAAGAGAGAGTTTAATACAGGACGATGAAGAGAGGTTTTTATATTATATCAATTCCTCTCTTCATCAGAACTATCTAATTAACTAGCTGCAAAATTAGGCTTCCACAGCAATCTTTGGTTCCGAAGCCTCTGGCGATTTCGCTTCACTCGGTGGCACAACTTGCCAGAATTTAGGCAAATATTCGGCCCAATTTGCCAAAATCTTAGCGGCTTTTTTGCTGTTAGTCCGATCGCGCTGAGCCTGAATCAACTCCTTCAATTGCAACTCACCAGCAGCCGTACAAACCCGCTGCATCTTGACAATCTCCCCGTTGACATGAGCTGGGAAAGTCCCATCTTCATCAAGGAAATAACCCAAGCCACCAGTCATACCAGCGCCGACGTTGCGGCCGACTTTTCCTAACACGACAATCACGCCACCAGTCATGTATTCGCAGCAGTGATCTCCGGCACCTTCAATGACAGCTTTCGCCATGGAGTTACGCACTGCAAACCGTTCCCCAGCTTTACCCGCCGCCAACAGAGTTCCCCCCGTTGCGCCGTACAAGCAAGTGTTACCAACGATCGCATTTTCGGAAGCATCATAAGTCGCATCCATGGGCGGTTTGATGACAATTTCACCACCGTGCATTCCTTTACCAACGTAGTCATTGGCTTGGCCATCCAGTACCAAAGTCATCCCCGGTAAATTGAATGCGCCGAAACTTTGACCAGCCGTACCAGTAAAGTTGAGGGTGATTTGTCCAGTAAAACCGGTGTTACCGTATTGCTTGGTGATCGCACCACTGATTCTTGCGCCGACAGTGCGATCGGTATTCACCAATTTTACACTCTTAGTAACACTGGTTTGATTGGCGATCGCGCTTTGAATTTCAGCATCCGCCAACAAATCATCATCTAACACTGGCCCGTTGGTATGTACGTCGCCGTGGATCAAGAAAGAGCGATCGGTCTTAGTATCAGGTAATTTGGTCAAACAATCCAAATTAATCTCTTGAGTTTTGGTCAACTTCACCCCAGCCCGCATTGTCAGCAAATCACCGCGGCCAATAATATCTGCGATCGACTTATAGCCCAATTTTGCCAACAAACTGCGTACTTCTTGGGCCACAAAGTAGAAGAAATTGACTACGTGTTCCGGCGTACCGGGGAAACGCTTCCGCAACTCTTCCTTCTGGGTAGTAACGCCGACGGGACAAGTATTCATGTGGCAAACGCGGGCCATAATGCAGCCTTCAGCAATCATTGCCACGGTGCCAAACCCATACTCTTCGGCGCCCATCAAAGCGCCTACAATCACATCCCAGCCTGTTTTGAAGCCACCATCAACGCGGAGTAAAACCCGATCGCGCAGCTTGTTTTCCATCAGCACCCGATGAACTTCCGTCAATCCGAGTTCCCACGGAGAACCTGCGTGCTTAATCGAACTAAGTGGAGAAGCACCAGTGCCACCATCGTGGCCGGAAATTTGAATCACATCAGCATTGGCTTTGGCAACACCAGCAGCGACAGTACCAATGCCAACTTCCGACACCAACTTGACGGAAACTCCGGCTTTCGGATTGATTTGATGCAAGTCAAAAATCAACTGTGCCAAATCCTCGATCGAATAAATATCGTGGTGAGGAGGGGGGGAAATCAAGGTGACACCAGGTTTCGAGCGGCGCAAAAAGGCAATATACTGGCTCACTTTCGGCCCTGGCAATTGGCCGCCTTCACCCGGTTTCGCACCTTGGGCCACTTTGATTTCGATCTGTTGGGCGCTCATCAGGTACTCTGGAGTCACGCCGAAACGCCCAGAAGCTACCTGTTTGATGGCACTTGAGGCGGTATCTCCATTTTGCAAACCTTTCAAGTGAGGCAGAGTTGCTGACAAGCCAGCCTCGTTGACATCCTTGAGGACATTGTATCGAACAGGGTCTTCGCCACCTTCACCGGAGTTGGATTTGCCACCGATACGGTTCATGGCAATGGCTAAGGTTTCGTGGGCTTCCGGGGACAAAGCACCGAGGGACATTCCGCCAGTGGCGAAACGTTTGACAACATCTGCTACAGATTCTACTTGTTCAATGGGAATCGAAGGGCGATCGCTCGCAAAGTCCAGCAAATCCCGTAAAGCTGTCACCGGGCGAGTTTCAAGCTGTTTCTTGTAAACCTCGTAGTGATCGTAGGCAGTTTCGGCATTTTTGGAACCAATTGGTTCCATTTTTGGTTCAGCCCCATTACCGCTACCATTGCTTCCTTCTTCATTCCCCCCTTGGGGGGGGTAGGGGCGGGTTGACTTAAAGCTAGTCACAGCCTTGTGTAAAGCCTTGGCCATTTCCGGGCTATTCATGTGATATTCGCCACCGCGGCGATATTGAACAAAGCCGTAATTTTCCAGCTTTTTAGCGTTCAATTCCGGGAAAGCCTGGGAGTGGAAAGACATCACCTCGTGGGCTAGTTCCGCCACCGTCAAACCGCCGATGCGAGACACAGTGCCTTTGAAACCCAAATCTAGCAAATCGCCGCCAATGCCGATCGCCTCAAAAATTTGCCCGCCTTGATAGCTAGACAGCAGGGAAATCCCCATTTTCGACATAATCTTCAACAGCCCATTTTCCACCGCTTTGCGGTATTGAGCTTGAGCCGTTGTTACCGTAATATTGGCTACTTTGCCGTGTTTCATCAAGTTTTGAGTCTTGGTGTCAGCCCACCAACCGCGCACGCTTTCGAGTGCTAAATAAGGACAAACAGCAGCCGCACCGTAACCGATCAAACAAGCAAAATGGTGAGTGCTCCAGCACTGGGCGGTATCGACAATTAGGGAAGTTTTCATCCGCAGCCCTTCCTGGATCAAGTGGTGGTGTACCGCACCAATGGCTAGGAAAGGTGGAATATAAGTGCATTCTGCACTCAAACCTCCTTCTTCATTCCCCCCTTGGGGGGGGTTGGGGGGGGTTTGCTTCGATGCTCGATCGCTCAGAATCAAAATTTTAGCTCCCGAACGCACCGACTCAGCAGCTTCTTGACAAAGTTGAGCCACGGCATTTTTCAAACCTTCCGGGCCTGCCACAATGTGGTACAAAGTTGACAACACCTTAGCGGGGAAAGACTTTTGCTCTTGCAACCAAGACAATTCATTTTCGTTGAGTACAGGAGAATCTATTTTCAGCCGTTTGGCGTTTTCCGGCGCTGCTGAGAGTAAATTACCCCGCAATCCCAGATTCATCGTCAGAGACATCACCATCCCCTCGCGCAGGGGGTCAATGGGTGGATTGGTGACTTGAGCAAACCGTTGTTTGAAATAGTTGTACAGCAACTGAGGTTTTTCTGACAACACAGCCAAGGGAATGTCATCTCCCATGCAGAAAGTGGGTTCCTTCCCAGAGCTCGCCATCTCCACGATCACCATATCCAAATCTTCAGCGGTGTAGCCAAAAGCAGTTTGAGTGGCTAATAGCGTTTGGGTGTCGAGGCTTGGGCTTTCGGCAAAAGGTTGTGGTTCCAAGGTTTCTCGGTGTTGTTGCAACCATTCACCGTAGGGATGTCGCTTGGCTATCCGCTGTTTGAGTTCCCAATTTTTAAGAATTTCCTGACTTTGTAAATCGACTGCGATCATTTGTCCTGGCCCTAAACGGCCTTTTTCGACAATATCTGCTTCTGGAATATCGACGACACCTGCTTCGGAGGCGACAATCACCAAACCGTCTTTAGTAATGCAGTAGCGGGCTGGCCGTAAACCGTTGCGATCGAGAGTAGCACCTACTTGTTTCCCGTCGCTAAACACCAGGAGGGCCGGACCATCCCAAGGTTCTTGAATAGCGCTGTAATACTCATAAAAATCGACAATTTCGGGATAGGAAGCCAAATCCGGCTGATTTTTGTATGCTTCCGGCACCAGAATTGTCAGGGATTCCAGGGGAGAACGGCCGGAGTGAACCAGCAGTTCCATCACGTTGTCCAAGTTTGCCGAATCGCTGCTTTCTGAATTGACAATGGGGTTGAATGTGTCGATATCAGCTTCACTCCAATTGGGGTGAGCTAAATTGGCTTGTCGCGCCTTCATCCAGGTAATGTTGCCCAACAGCGTGTTGATTTCGCCGTTGTGTCCCAGCAAGCGCATCGGTTGAGCCAAGTGCCAGCGGGGCATGGTGTTGGTGCTGAAGCGTCGATGATATACTGCAAAGGCGCTTTTGTAGGCGGGATTTTTCAGGTCTAGGTAAAATTCTCCCAATACGGCTGATCGCACCATACCTTTATATACGATCGTGCGGCAGGAAAAAGAGCAAGAGTAAAAGTCTTGGCGAGTGAAGTCCGCGAGATTGGACAGGGTGTGTCCGATGGCGCGACGGGTTAGAAATAACTGGCGATCGAGTTCGTCGCCCTGTAATCTGGGTGAACTAACGATTACTTGTTCGATTTGAGGTTGATTTTCTAGCGCTTGGGGACCCAAAACTTTCGGGTCAACAGGAACTTTTCGCCATCCCAACAGTGTCAGCCCGCGCGCTTGCAGGTTTTCCTCAACTACGTGTCGCGCGATAGTTGCTTGGTGTTCATCTTGAGACAAAAACAGCATTCCCACGCCGCAATTTTCCTGTCTGGGAGGGATTATTCCCTGTTCTGCGAACCAAGCATTCAACAATTCCCAGGGAATTCCGGTCATCAAACCAGCACCGTCACCGGAATCGGAGTCAGCGCTACAACCGCCGCGATGTTCCAGACAAGTTAAGGCTGGTAAAGCTTTTTGAATTAAGGAGTGAGTAGCTTGGCCGCTTTGGTTAGCAATGAAGCCCACACCGCAAGCATCTCTTTCTTCGATTAGCCAGCTTTGACCGGCATAAGGAATTCCTCGATGACCCTGATTTTGATTTTGATTTCGATCGCTCGTGTTGCCCATGTTGATTGAATACTATTTCGGTGATTGTGTGGTTGATTCGTTATAACTTGAAAACAGAAGGCCACCCAGCGCTGGGAGTCGGGAAAACCTTCAAACAGCCAAAGCCAGCAGATTTGATAAAAAATTACATTGATACTGCCAGTACCTAGCTCTGAAACCCTGTTTGCAGTTTCTTAATTATCTCGATCGAATCGCCTCCGAGATGTCTCATAGAATACCCTGCTGTTAAAAAACACAGTTATTCTCTGGAAAATCGCAGCCTTGCAACCAGGTAAATTGCAGGCCATCGAGTTTTGTGTTTTTTTTTACTTAATCCCCTCCATCAGTCTTGCAGTGCGCTGCACCACCAATGAAACCATGTCTTAATATTATGCAGCTAACTACAGCCAACTACACAGCCAAAGAAATTAAGTTTATCAATAAAATCAGAAATTTTCACCATTGTGCTGTATGGCGTGTTTGAGCGTGAATTGTTTTAAGTTATCAGAGGTAAAAAAAATGCACAGTAGAGTCTCGATTGCGCCCATACTGGCGATCGCCCTAGGTTTAGCCTGGAATCTTGCGGGGAAAGCAGAGAATGAGAAGGCTGGGCTGATGGATGCTTCCACAGCCCGCCAGGGAATGAATTCCCTGGCTAATAGGGAAAGTCGGTTAAAACCGACTGAAATACCCCTCAATAGTCCTCTTCAGAGGACTTCAGCTATGAGACAGGGGTTTCAACCCCTGTCGGACTCTCGCTTTGAGTGGGAGAAGGCTGGGCTGATGGATGCTTCCACAGCCCCCCAAGGCATGAATTCCCTGGCTAATAGGGAAAGTCGGTTAAAACCGACTGAAATACCCCTCAATAGTCCTCTTCAGAGGACTTCAGCTATGAGACAGGGGTTTCAACCCCTGTCGGACTCGGACTCTCGCTTTTTGACTCAATCCCCACCACCCGCTGCCACAATCAAACAAGGCCGCCAAATCTCTCTCAACGGGCGCATCCTTCCCCTAGCTTGGACACAACAGCCCGCAAATAGCATATCGCCGAATATCCGAACTTGGATTGCCGACATTGGCTTAATGCAATCTGCCGGAGTCGATTTGCTCAACACCGCCGATAATACTAAACAGCCCGTACAGTGGTTTTCAGTATCTTTAACGGCAGATCAAAGTATAACAGCGCGATCGCAGGGACAATATCGTTACTTAGATATCACAGATTTTGCCAGACTTGCGGGTTGGCGGATATCTGCCGATGGTAATACTTTGAGCATCACATCTCCAGTGGCAAATGTTACAGGAGTGCGGCAAGCAGAGAAAGAATGGGGCGATCGCATCGTGGTAGACCTCGATCGCAGTGCTCCGTGGCAAGTTAACATTGTCGATACCCCAAGCCCATCCCCAACACCCACACCTAGAGACACTCCAGACGACCCCACAAAGCCCACTCTTCCCCAGACTAAAACCCCCCCAGCGCCAAACCTCGAAACACCAGACGACCCCAGCAAACCAGCCCTCCCGCTCCCGGTAGCACCATCTGCGCCAATTATCGGTCAACAATGGTCGATCGACCTCGATGCCAAAATCGCACCCGCCATAATTCAGCGCGCTTTTCAAACCAGCAAACAATTACTAGCACTAAAAATCGAACCAACCGACACTCAAACCAGAGTCAAAGTCACCATACCTTTAGGTTGGCGTCCGCAAGTTTTCAGCCTCGGAAGTCCCCATCGATTAGTGATTGATATCCGGCCAGATTCCCTAGTAGAAAAAGACATTGTTTGGGCGCGGGGAGTCCGGTGGCGACAACAGTATCAAAACTTAGGAAGCGCGCGTTTTCCCGTTGTTTCGTTAGAAGTTAATCCGCGTCAAACAGGCCTCAAAGTTCGACCAATTTTGAGCAATCCCCCCACAGATAAAGGCACTGCACCTCTGAGGGAAACAGCGGAACTTTCGGGAACGGCGGCTGCGATTAATGGGGGATTTTTTAATCGGATCAATCGGTTAGCTTTAGGGGCAATTAGGCGCGACAACAAATGGCTGGCTGGCCCAATTTTGAACCGAGGGGCGATCGCCTGGAACGATGGTGGTGAAATCTCGATCGCCCGTTTGACTTTGCAAGAAACCTTGATTACTCCGACAAACCAACGTTTATCTATTTCTCACCTCAATAGTGCCTACGTGCAAGCTGGAATCGGCCGCTACAATCCCGATTGGGGAACGACTTATACTCCGTTTTCTGACAATGAGATAGTTGTGACTGTGGTTGGCGATCGCGTTGTGGGGCAAGTTCCCTCTGGTGGGACGGGAAAAACAGCGTTTCCAGTACCAGCCAACGGTTATATTTTAGCATTGCGTTCCAATTTGTCGATCGCCTCTCAACTGACACCAGGCACTTTATTACGTCTGGAAACTCAGACAATTCCGTCAGAGTTCAGTGCTTTTCCTTACATTGTAGGTGGCGGGCCATTGTTGGTAAAAAACAGTAGAGTTGTGCTGAATCCGCAGGCGGAAGGGTTTAGCGATGCCTATGTAAGACAGACGGCGATTAGGAGTGCGATCGGACACAATGCAGCGGGTAATTTGCTGATTGTAACCGTGCACAATCGGGCGGGGGGGGCGGGACCAAATTTCGCCGAACTCGCGCAGATATTGCAGCAAATGGGGGCTGTGGAGGCTTTAAATTTGGATGGGGGAAGTTCGACGAGTTTGTATTTGGGAGGGAATTTAGTCGATCGACCTTTGTCTACGGCGGCGAGAGTTCATAATGCGATCGGAATATTCATTCAACCCTAGTTTGGGAGAAAAATATGTCATTAATTTGACACCAATCAGAACCCCCGGAACCTACCCCCAATCATCTCCGTCACAACTCTTGTTCTGGCGATCGCCCAATCTCAAGTAAAAATTTTTTGAGCAAGATTACTTACTGGTTAAAAATGATACTACACCCAATACGATCCTGTTGACAATAAACTGCGAGCGTATAAGATGTGTAGAATATTTTCTCTATGTATCAGTGACTTAGCTTTGCCCAAATTGACTGTGACTTTTATAACTTATGTAGTCATATTTCGTCAGTGTAATAGCGACTTTTAGTAGCCCTGGTTACTGAAAAAGATGTTTTTCTAACAACTAACATCTCATGCTTTAGTCAAGGAACTATCACCAGAATTACCCTAAAAGACTGATGAAATTTAGAGTTACATAAGCTATAGTAGGCACTATCAACAAATTTCTCTTTCACAGACCCAATCAATGCTGAACGCCTAGGGACTAGATCGCTACGCCACAGTAATATTATCGGATTATCCTGGTCAATTAACTGAGGGCTAAGAGGATAGACTTGGGATTGACAAATATCCATAAACAAACACCAAAAACGTAGGAGTTAGTAATGTTTAAACTGCAAATTAATGACGTTAAGTTAGTATCAGCAGTGGGTATCGATTATAGCAAGTTGCGTAATTTGTTAGAAGCTAAAAAGTGGCAAGAGGCAGACGAAGAAACTACTAAATTGATGCTGCGGGCTGCCAAATGCGAAGAAAAAGGATGGCTGGATAGAGAAAGTATTGAAGAATTTCCCTGCGAGGACTTGCATACCATCGACCAACTTTGGGAAGAATATTCCAACGGTCACTTTGGCTTTAGCGTACAAAATCGTATTTATCAAAGTCTGGGGGGAAGTAGTGAATATGATAGCGATGTTTGGGAGACTTTTCGTTACATAGTGGGCTGGCTAAAAAAGGGCGAAAGGCTCTACTACAACGACCTCACTTTTAGTGAAAAAGCACCAGCAGCTCACCTCCCAGTTGTGGGATTGTTTGTGGGCTTTGTGGGAAAGGGAATTAAGGCGGACTCTTTCGATGGACAGTGTGCGCTTATGGCCGGTTTGGGGGGGGTTGTTTTTGATGCTCTCGCATCAAGACTCTTGAACTGTAACCAATCTGTTCCAGTTTTACCAGAGTGATTATTGACTGTTGACAGTGAGTCAAAAAACTGAAATTTTCCCTGAAGTATTGTGGTGGCTTGAATCGATTTTTAGAATTTTATTTTTCAGGGTAGACCGACTTAGGTCAGTAATTATTGCCTAGTATATCACAGCTAAAACCCAGACTTATTCACCAAATAAGTCTGGGTTTTACGATGGTGTTTACACAAATCAATCCGTCATCACAGATAACACATATTCTCCTTGATTTACTGACTGATTGGTCGAAACATCAAAAATAAAAAGATCCGACTCAGCACAAACATCGACTAAAGTGGGAAAATCTCCATGTTTGTGAAAGCACAGAATTTGATAAAGCCGATCGCCCTTTTTGACAAAACTCCCCAATTTCACTCGATTTTGAATCATCCCGCCCGCAGGCGCGTAATATTCTTTTACCAAATTCTTGGGGGTAAAAATGACTTGATGATTCGCAGTTTCGGGAAGCGGAAATCCATCTATTTTCAATAAACCCTTACTGGCTAAGTAATTTTTGATTCCCCGTAACCCCTTCGCCACCGATTCAGGATTGATTTCCATCCCCGAACCCAATTCTAGAGTCCAAGATTCAATATCAAAGGAAATCGGACTCCCCAACTCTGCTAAAATCCTTTCCAAAGCCAGCCAAGGTTTGAGAAATGCCTCATCAAAAGCATCCCCATCATACTCGTTCATCCAGATGGCGCGATCGAGCAAAAAAGCTTTGGCACTCTCCTCGCGAGAACTAAAACAATAAAGGTAATCTAAACTTTGATTTGTGGAACTGTGCAAGTCCAACACATAGTCAGCATCCAAACATAAAGATTGTAGCTGGTATCGGAAAAGTTCCCTGTAGGGGCGACAACTAGGAGCGTTAATTTTTGCCAACTCTTTGGCAAAACTCAAAGCCATTGCTTTTCTGTAATTAACTTTAACCGTATCGGCATCCAGATTCATCTGAGACTGAGCAAAACCCAGAATATCTTCCCCTTGCTTTTCAAAATCCCAGAAAATTCGGTTCCAATTTACCCCATCATAAAGATTGTAGCGACCAGGGGAAAAATGGTGCGATCGCTGGTTGACACCCAAAGGATTACAAACAGGAACTAGCCAAATTTCCCCGATTAACTCAGTGGAGTCCAAACACCTAAAAAACTCAATCAATTGGTAAATAACCGCATTACCGCTAATCTCAGCGCCGTGGAGGTTAGATTGAAGATAAGCCTTTTTGCCGGGAATCGCACCTTGGAACTGATAGACTTGCAGCGAAAGTCGATCGCCCGAAGCAAGCTGCACCACAGGAATAGTCGAAATAATAGGAATCATAGAGGAGGAAAGTGGGAATCGGGAATCGGGAATCGGGAATCGGGAATTGGGAATTGGGAATTGGGCATAGTTTATTCCTGACTTCCTGCTTCCAGAATTTACCGCCATCCTTCATCCCCCCTTGGGGGGCAGGGGGGGGTAGCGTGCAGCGGGGGGCAGGGGTGGGTGACTTCTTCCTTGTTTAAATAGACACTGGAAGCAAGCGCTCTATCGGCTAGCGATGAGCGTCGGGTAGTTTACATAGCCGATTTGCTAGAGAAGGTTTAACTAGACAGACGGGAATTCCCCCGCTATAGGTGTACTCACTGTCTCCGGTGGGACGGGCGGCTCGTGAGAAGACGATTGCGCCGCTCACTATATGTGATGCGCAGCCAGCAGTAGATGAGCGGTGCATGAGGAAGCGAACAAATTCTTTGCATTTTTATATGATCCTTGATACAATCTTACCAGAGAAGCCGATCGCCGATAATGTATCAAGCCTATAAGTTCCGAATCTATCCGACCACCGAGCAGCAGACGTATTTTGCGGGTGCTTTCGGTTGTTGTCGTTGGTTCTGGAATTATAGTTTGAATCTGTGTCAGCAAACCTATAAAGATACGGGCAAAGGGTTAAGCAGAAGTGTAATTCAAGGATTACTCCCAAATCTCAAAAAAGAGTACCCTTGGTTGACAAATGCTTATTCTCAATCACTCCAAGTAGTCGCACTAAACCTGTCTAGTGCTTACAAGAACTTCTTCGACAAACGCGGTGGTTTTCCTAGCTTCAAGTCGAAGCATGGTAGACAGTCTATTAGTTATCCTCAGAATGTCAAAGTAGGTACAAGTTCTATCAAATTACCTATCATTGGCGAGGTGCATTGCATAATCCACAGAACATTAGATGGCACTGTCAAAACCGTTACTATTTCCCAAAATACTGATGGTAAATACTATGCCTCGCTCTTGGTTGATGATGGACGAAAAACACCGGAAAGTGATACTAATGGCAAGGCTATTGGTTTAGATGTTGGTCTGATAGACTTGGTTGTAACCAGTGATGGTAATAAGTATGCGAATCCTAAGCACCTCAAGAAGCATAGCCGCAATCTAAAGCGTAAGCAACAAAAACTAAGTCGTAAACAAAAAGGGAGTAATACAAGATATAAGGCTAAACGATTATTAGCCAGAGTTCATTCAAAAATCCAAAGAGTCCGGGTCGATTTTCTACACAAACTATCCCGCAAGATAGTGGACGAAAACCAAGTCATTGCCGTAGAAAATCTGAATGTCAAAGGCATGGTACGTAATCCTTGTCTAGCTAAAGCGATTAGTGATGCTGGATGGGGGATGTTTGGGACAATGCTCAAGTATAAAGCTGAGAAATTAGGAAAAATCTACATTGAGATAGACCGCTTTTTCCCTAGCTCCAAGACTTGTAATAATTGTCTCTACAAAGTATCGGAAATGCCCTTGAACCTGCGTCATTGGGATTGCCCTGAGTGTCATAGTCGCAATGATAGAGATATCAATGCGGCAAGGAATATCAGGGATGAAGCCTTGCGGATTCTTGCATTAGGAACTAGTGCTGCTGCCAATGGACGGAATGTAAGTCAACCTGGTAAGACTTCGGTCTTGCTAGATGCTATTCCGGTTGAAGTTGGAAGCCCCCGTCATAGCGTACTCGCGCGGGCAGGTGGGTAGTTCACAATCAACATAGTCCTCTGCTGCCTTGCTGTAAGCAAGATTGAAGCACACCTACTCTAAAACCTTATAATAATCCCAGTGCCAGATACCTCCCAGAACCGCCCAGAGCTGGATCTGAAGACCATATTCCCATTCGAGCTAGATAACTTTCAGAGAGAGGCGATCGCCGCCCTCGATGCAGGTAAATCCGTTGTCGTGTGCGCCCCCACAGGCTCCGGGAAAACCTTAATCGGCGAATACGCCATCCACCAAGCACTCGCGCGGGGGCGTCGCGTCTTCTACACCACTCCCCTCAAAGCCCTTTCCAACCAAAAGCTGCGCGACTTCCGCCAGCAATTTGGGACTGAGATGGTGGGCTTACTGACGGGGGACATCTCCGTTAATCGAGATGCTCCAATTTTGGTGATGACTACCGAAATTTTTCGCAATATGCTCTATGGTACGCCGATCGGGGCTGTGGGTACTTCCTTAACCGGAGTCGAAACAGTAGTTCTCGATGAGTGTCACTACATGAACGACAAACAGCGGGGTACTGTTTGGGAAGAGTCGATTATCTACTGTTCCAGCGAAATTCAACTACTCGCCCTCTCAGCCACTGTTGCTAACAGCGCCCAACTGACAGACTGGATTAACAAAGTCCACGGACCAACAGAGTTAGTTTACTCCGACTTTCGCCCCGTGCCGCTGCAATTTCACTTCGCCAATCAAAAAGGGATATTTCCTCTGCTAGATGAGAGCGGCAAAAAACCTAACATCCGTTTAGTCCCCAAAAAGAAACAGCAAAAACTAGAAAGAGGTAGTATCCCCGTTCCCAGTTTGGGGGATGTTTTGTCTCGGTTGGACGATCGCGATATGCTACCAGCAATCTACTTCATCTTCAGTCGCCGTGGGTGCGACCAAGCAGTGGCAGATGTTGGGAATTTCTCCCTAGTCAACGAAGCCGAAACCGCCGAACTCAAACGCATCATTGACGACTTTTTACAACGGAATCCCGAAGCAGAACGCTTTGGCCAAAAAGAAGCACTTTTAAAAGGCATTGCAGCCCACCATGCCGGCATTTTACCCGCTTGGAAAGGCTTAGTAGAAGAACTCTTCGGCAGAGGTTTAATTAAAGTCGTATTTGCCACCGAAACCCTGGCCGCCGGGATTAATATGCCCGCCCGCACCACAGTCATTTCCACCCTTTCCAAGCGCACCGACAAAGGACACCGACTCCTAAATGCTTCCGAATTCCTCCAAATGGCCGGTAGAGCAGGCAGGCGGGGCATGGACGAGCTGGGGCACGTAGTAGCGGTGCAGACGCGGTTTGAAGGGGCAAAGGAAGCCTCCTATTTGGCCACAGCCAAAGCCGACGCCCTCGCCAGTCAGTTTACGCCCAGCTACGGCATGGTGCTGAATTTATTGCAAACTCACACTCTCGAAGAAGCTCAAGAACTGGTAGAGCGTAGTTTTGGTCAATATCTTTCTACCTTGTACTTGCAGCCGCAGCAAGCCGAGGTAGATCTGCTGCAAGCGGAATTGGCGGTGTTGGAGGAGTCTCTGGCTGCTGGTGGCGATGTGGCTAACTTGGAAAAACAACTCGCCCATTATGAAAAGTTGCAGGGCAGACTCAAGGAAGAGAAACGCCTGCTCAAAACTTTGTTGCAGCAAGCTGAAGAAGCTCGGATGAAGGAGATGTCCGTGGCTGTGGCTTTTGCGGTGCTCGGAACTATTGTCAGCCTCAAAGGTAAACACGTTCCTACTGCTAAACGATCGCACACATCTCCCGTACCCGCTGTACTCGTTGCCAAAATTCCAGGTTCGGGCCAAGCTCCAAATTTAGTCTGTTTGGGCAAAGATAACCGCTGGTATGTCGTCGCCATTAGCGATGTCGCTAGCCTCCATGCTCAATTACCCCGTTTGAGCGTTGCCGATACCATGAGCCCGCCCTCGGAAATGCCCCTGAGACTAGGCCAGTGTCGTTTGGGCACTGAGGAAACTCTTCCTATCGCCCAATCAATCCCAGAATTGCCGGCACTGGAACCGACTACCGAGGCTCAAGACCAACTACAAAAAATCGCAGCCATTGAAGCTAAGCTAGAAATTCACCCTGTTTTAGAATGGGGCAATCCGGGTACTTTGCTCAAACGCCAGCGACGCAGGATAGAGTTGCAAAAGGAAATACGCAGAGGGTTGCAGGACTTAGAAAAGCAACGAGCTCGCTACTGGGAAGAATTTATCAACTTAATTGACATTTTGCTCAATTTCGGGTGCTTGGAAAGGGTAGTTTCTCTCAATGTTGAGGGGGCTGATACCTGGGAAAGATTAGTTCCTACAGAATTGGGTCAGGCTTGCGCTGCCATTCGTGGGGATAATGAACTCTGGTTGGGTTTGTCCCTGATGTCGGCGGAATTTGATGAACTAGACCCCCACCACCTAGCGGCTGCTTGTGCAGCTTTGGTGACGGAGGTTTCCAGACCCGATAGTTGGACTCACTATTCGCTATCTCCAGAGGTTTTGGCACCTTTGGATAATCTCCAAAAAGGCTTACGACGCAGGCTGTTTCAAGTGCAGTACCGACATGAAGCTGCGATCCCGATTTGGCTGGAACGAGATATGGTGACTTTGGTTGAGCAGTGGGCCCTGGGCGTGGAATGGCTGGAATTGGTTAGTCATACGAGTTTGGATGAGGGGGATGTGGTGCGGATTTTGCGCCGCACTTTGGATTTCTTGTCTCAGATTCCTCATGTTCCTCACGTATCTGATGCTTTGCGACGGAATGCTTGTCGGGCGATGCAGTTAATCGATCGTTTCCCGGTGAATGAAGCTGCTAATTGAAGAATAGTTGACAGTGGGCTGTCGCTCCTTCGACTTCGCGAGGGGGTAGGCAGTTGGCTGTTGACAGTTGATAGTTGATATCAAATCCGGTAGCATCTGAATTATTGAGATCTCTATTCTCGGACTCTGTGTCAAGAGTGTTCTAGTAAGGTTAAATCATTCCAATACAACCGGAAACGATAGGACAGTTGAACGCAGGTTTTAATCTAAAATCTACAATCTCAAATCTCAAATCGATCGACTGGTGTGGTGGGTAGTTCAGAAGATTAATGCAACAAATCAAAAAGCCAGATCTAATTCCTGTAGCCTGCTCCCAGGCTCAAACAATTCGCTTTTTCACTTTCTTGCAAAGGGTATTAATTGGGACTCTCGCGATTAGTTTATTCAATCTCTCGCTTTGGTTTCCCTCTCCCAGTTTTGCCCAAGTGCTGTTGGGTGTAGTTCGCAGTTCCGAAAATTCCCCGGACTGGCTCAAGATTACCACGCGACTCTGGGACAGTGGTATTGCTTACAAACCAATTAATCTCGAAGAAATCAAAAGTGTCGGAGATTTGGCCGGGGTTAATGTCCTGTTTTTACCCAATATTGAAACGGTGAGTCCAGCCCAACTTAAAGTTTTAGAATCTTGGGCGAAACAAGGTGGTAGATTGATTGCTTCCGGGCCTGTGGGGCGCAGTTCCCAGGCTTTGGTGCGCCAATCTTTACGATCGCTCCTTGGGGCCTATTGGGCTTTTCCGTTAACCCAGCCGGCGGCACCTCAACCCCGCAACCGCTGTCGAGATCTCGCTTGCACTACTTCTAGCAATTGGGTGCCGGTGGAACAAAAAAATATCTTGGTTCAAGGCGGTGTCTTGATTCCGGCTGATGCTAACAGTCAAACTATTGCTACCTGGAAGGATAGTTCTGGTTCTTCGGCCGCGATCGCTACCGATCGCGCTACCTATCTCGGCTGGCGCTGGGGTAGCGACGGTTCGGCAAATGTAGACACGGCTTGGCTGCGGGCCTCGATCGCCCGCTGGGGAGGCACTGTCGGTTCCCCCATACCACCGCAAACGGCGATCGCACCCCCCAGACCCACATCCCCAAATCCCCCCTCCAGAACTCCTAGAAACACCCCTCCAAGTCCGCGCAATACCCCACTGAGTAGACTTTCTCCCTCTCTCCCCCTTCCCGAACCCGTACCTACAACTTTTACTGACCCTTCGGATCAGTCGGCACCGGCGGGCTTGGATGTGCAGATAAATTCCTCAGCGCCGATCGTCAGCATTGAAGCCTACTTAATGCGCCAAGAATTGACTAACCTCCTCGGTAGGTTTGAAAGTGCCTTGACAGCAGCTAATTCAGCGAATACTGCTGTGAATCTGAATGCTGTCAATACTGCTCAACTGGTGGCCGGAAGCAATAGTGGTGGAGTCCAGGCTGCTAGTCGCCCGCCGATGATGCTAGCGGGAACAGCCAGGGCGATCGCCAGTGCACGACAGGTGTTGCAAAGTTTCGATAGACTCCTGGCTGAGCAAAAGTACGCGGAGGCTAGAAAGCAGTGGGTGGAAGCCCGACAGTTGCTGTGGCAAAATTATCCCCAGGAAGGACAGCGGGTGGGTTCGGAAATTCGGGCTGTTTGGCTCGATCGCGGTACGATTGTGGCTGCTCGATCGGAACAAGGTTTAGCAGCAGTGTTCGATCGCCTCGCCGCCGCTGGTATCAATACCGTTTTCTTTGAAACTTTAAATGCCGGATATCCGATTTATCCCAGTCAAGTTGCACCCCAACAAAACCCCCTCACCGTGGGCTGGGACCCCCTGGAATCTGGGGTGAAGTTAGCCCACGAGCGAGGTATGGAATTGCACGCTTGGATTTGGACTTTTGCCACGGGCAATAAACGCCACAATACTCTGATTGGCAAGCCTAGTTCCTATCCCGGTCCGGTGCTTTCTGCTTATCCAAATTGGGCAAATATTGACAACAAAGGACGCATACAACATATTAATGATGGTAAATTTTATCTCGATCCTGCTAATCCAGAAGCCCGTAGTTATTTGCTGCGAATAATTAACGAAATTGCCAGCCGCTACAAAGTTGATGGACTGCAACTTGACTACATTCGCTATCCTTTTCAAGATGATAATGCGGGTTTTACCTATGGTTATGGTGCGGCGGCGAGGCAGCAGTTTCAGCAATTAACAGGGGTAGATCCGATGAGGATTTCGCCTAATGATGGTAATTTATGGCGGCAGTGGGTTGAGTTTAAAACTAATCAAATTAATAGTTTTGTTGGCGAAGTTTCTCAGTTGTTGCGACGCAATTATCCGCGGACAATTTTGTCGGTGGCTGTGTTTCCGCACCCTCCTAGTCAACGGATTTACAAAATTCAGCAGAATTGGGAAGTTTGGGCTCGTCAGGGGATTGTGGATTTGATTGTGCCCATGACTTATGCTTTGGATACTAATCGACTTCAACGCATTACTGAACCTTTGGCTAAGGAACAAATGCTCGGTTCGGCTTTGATTTCTCCGTCGGTTAAGTTGTTGACTCTCCCGGAAGTGGTGGCGATCGACCAAATTCAGGCTTTGCGGGATTTGCCCACTGGGGGTTATGCTATTTTTGCTGCCGAAAGTATTAGCAGCGGGATGCAGGCGTTTTTTAATCGTACTCAAGGGCGGGGAGGGCGATCGTCTACTAGGGCGGCGCTAACGACTTCGGCTGCGGAACCGATTCCTTATCGCCAGCCTTTTGCCGCAGCGGTTTCGCGGTATACTGCGCTCAAACAAGAATGGAGTTTTTTGTTGGCTAACAATCAGTTGCGGGTGTCGGAATCGGAATTGAAAGTGTTGCAAAGTCGATCGACAGAATTAGCCGAAGCTTTGAACAAACTAGCCGCCACTCCCACTCCCGAAAATTTAACGATTGCTAAAAGATTGCTGGCGAGTTTTTCCTCTCAATTTCAATCTTCCATGCGCCTGCATTCTGCCGAAAATAACTATCAAGTTCAAACTTGGCAAAATCGTTTGGATAGTTTGGATATGTTATTGCGTTATGGCGAAAGGGTAGAGTTGAATCGCGGGTAAATCTCAGTGGTTTGGCGAAAGGGTGTGGGCGATCGATCTTAATTTATTCAAAAAATGCCCTATACACATACTTGAGGCGCTAGCATAGGTTGTAGACGCTCAAGTACAGCTTAGCCTTGCTGACTTGACTCTTCTGTTAGAACCCCAGCTTCTTACTTAAAGTGCTGGAGGGATATGGTTATTGGGTTTGTTGTAGGTGGGCTTACTGTCACTCACAAGTTTTTACCGGACTCAGGCAGATTTTACGTAACCATCTATCTCAGTAGTTGCGAAAAGATTATCCGTATAAATACGCTATTGCCCTTAAAGTTGATACCATTTACAATAACCAGTAAGGTGCAATTTTTACCAACCACCCACAGCAAATATAGTAACAGCCAAGATGCTTAGGAGATTTTCGATCGCGGAAACTATGACTATAGCTACTTTTCCATCTTCCATCTTCCTTCAGTTTTTTTCCTGAATGCTTCATGTTTAATCACCTAGTTTATTTTCACTTACTAAATACCAATAAAATTTAGGATGAATATGTTTCCTAAACAACTCAATCGGTTAGTTACTAAAATAATCGGCAAAGCCCCCTTACAAACAGTCCTGGTGGTTCCTTTTTTAGTGCAAATAGTCGGCACTGTTGGAGTTGTCGGTTGGCTGTCATTTCAAAACGGACAGCGCGCCGTTAATGATGTGGCTACTCAGTTGCGACGAGAAATTACCGATCGCATTAAAGACCGCATTGAAAATTATATGTCAATTCCTCATATTGTGAATCACCTCAACGTTCAAGGCATAAAATTAGGCCAGTTGAATCTAGAAGACAAACAAAAACTCGAACTTCATTTTCTAGAACAAATTCAATATTTTGATTCGATTAGCATCATTTATGTAGGCAAAGAAAATGGCGAACACTCAGGAGCCATCCGTACACAAGATCGGACTCTCATCTCCGCCGCTGATAGTTCGACAGGCAATAAATTGTCTCGATACACTGCTGACTCTAAAGGCAACCGTGTCAAGTTAGTGGAAATTTCATCCCAGGTTTATGACCCCCGAATTCGGCCTTGGTACATAGCCGCAGCCGCTGCTAAAAAACCAATTTGGAGTACGATTTATACCGATTTTTTAACTAAAGAATTAGCAATTACCGCGGCTTTACCAATCTACGATAAAAATGACAAGTTATTAGGAGTAGCTGGCAGCGATTTATTATTTTCGAGAATTAAAGAATTTCTGGTCAGCCTGAAAATTGGCAAGTCGGGTCAAACTTTTGTGATGGAACGATCGGGAATGTTAATCGCAACTTCCACAGATACTCCTGAATTTGTCATAGAAAATAAAAAAACCAAGCGGATCAAAGCTGCGGAAAGCGAAAATTTAGTAATTCGCCAAACGGCACAGCATTTAGAAAAATTCTATGGTAATTTAGCTAAAATTCAAAATTCTCAACAGCTTAGTTTTGATGTCGAACACCATCGAAATTTTATTCAAGTAACTCCGTTTAAAGACAATCGAGGTTTGGATTGGCTGATTGTCGTGGTAGTTCCAGAGTCCGACTTTATGGAGCAAATAGATGCCAATACTCACATCACTGTGTTATTGTCGTTAGCAGCTTTGCTCTTGGCTGCCATTCTGGGAATTCTGACTGCTAAATGGGTGGTACGGCCGATTTTTAGGTTGAATGAGGCTGCAAAAGCTTTGGCTAAGAATGAATGGGATGATACAAAATTAATTAACAATAGACAAGATGAATTGGGTGAACTTGCCGATTCTTTTAACAGTATGGCGGAGCAATTGCAACAGTCATTTACATCCCTAGGCGAAAGTGAAAATAGAGTCAAACAATTTTTAGATGCCATACCTTTGGGGGTTTTCATTGTAGACGACCTGGGAAATCCTTATTATATTAACCCGATAGGTAAAAAACTAATAGGTCAAGGAATTATCGCATCCAATGCCGAAAATTTACGTCAATCTTACCGCATTTATTTAGCTGGAACTGAGCAACTTTATCCAGCCGAACGCGATCCGATATTAAATGCTTTGCAGGGCAAAACAGTCACGGTGGATGACATAGAAGTTTCCCTAGGTGACAAAACAGTTCCTTTACAAATGTGGGGAACTCCTATTTACGGAAGTCAATGGAATATCATCTACGGAATTTGCGCTTTTCAAGATATTACGGAACGCAAACAAGCCGAGAAAATTTTAATCAAATACAATCAAAACTTAGAAACAAAAGTTGCCGAACGCACGGCAGAACTTGCTAAAGCCGAAGAAAAGTTTTCTAAAGCTTTTCGTTTAAGTCCTAATGCGATTACCCTCACCAGAATCAGCGATGGTCGCCACATAGAAGTTAATGAAAGTTTTTGTCGGATGATGGGCTACAGTCACGCAGAAATTATTGGCAAAACAGCGGTAGAACTAAACTTTTGGGCGACTTTGGCAGAACGCGATCGCATGATTCAAATGTTAAAAAATAAAACAGCTATACATAATTATGAGTTGAAATTTCGTAATAAAAGCGGTACAGAAAGAGCTGCATTGCTCTCCATAGAAACCATCGATATTGAGGGAGAAGCTTGTTTTTTATCGATTTCTAGCGACATTACCGATCGCCAACAAGCAGAAGCAGCCCTGCGGGAAGCCGAAGAAAAATACCGCAACATTTATGAAAATGCCTTAAGTGGTATTTTTCAGACCACTAGGGATGGAAAATACATTAGCGCCAATCCAGCTTTAGCCCATATCTACGGCTACGAATCCACCGCCGAACTCATAGTAGGCCAGCCTAATTTGCATAATCAGCTTTACGTCAATCCTAAGCGTCACGATGAATTTGTAGAATTGATAAATAAGTATGGCATAATATCAAACTTTGAATCGCAAATTCACAAAAAAGATGGCAGTATTATTTGGATATCAGAAAATTCCCGCGCTGTTTACGATGACCAAAATAATTTACTCTACTATGAAGGTTTTATCAAAGATATTACTGCTAGTAAGCAATCGGAAATCGAAATGCAGCGGGCAAAAGAAGCAGCGGAAGCAGCTAACAAAGCTAAAAGTATTTTCCTCGCAAATATGAGCCACGAATTGCGCTCTCCCCTCAATGCTGTGATCGGCTTTGCTCAAGTCATGATTCGCAGCAAAACCCTGTCTCCAGAAAATCAAGAAGATGTGGGGATTATCCTGCGGAGTGGCGAACATTTACTGAGTTTAATTAACCAAGTTTTAGACTTGTCAAAAATTGAAGCTGGACGCACTACCATCAATGAAAAAAACTTTGACTTGTTCCGCTTGTTAGACGATTTGGAAGATATGTTTGCCCTCAAAGCCGAAGAAAAAAGCTTGCAGTTATTATTCGATCGCGACTCGAAAGTTCCCCACTATATCTGTACCGATGAAGTTAAGTTGCGACAAGTTTTAATTAACTTACTCAACAATGCAATTAAATTCACGTCTCAAGGAGGAGTGTCACTGCAAGTCAAAGGCGGTCAAAAAGCCTATAACAATAGTGAAAAACAGCCTGGTCGGTACTCAATACATTTTGAAGTTCAAGATACTGGTGCTGGTATCGATCCTGACGAAATTAATCAGTTGTTTGAAGCATTTATACAGACAAAAACAGGTAAAGATTCTCAAGAAGGAACAGGTTTGGGTTTAGCTATCAGTCGTCAGTTTGTACAATTGATGGGAGGTGATATTACCGTTAGTAGTGAAGTCGGAAAGGGGGCAGTATTTCAGTTTGATATCCAAGTTCATCTGGTGGAATCTGCTGATATTGAAAGCAAAAAAAACCAACTTCGTGTTGTGGCTCTCGAACCAAATCAGCCCCGCTACCGCTTGCTCATCGTGGACGATAAACCCCTGAATCGTCAATTGTTGATCAAACTTCTCAGCCCTCTGGGGTTTGAATTGAGAGAAGCAAATAATGGTCAAGAAGCGGTGGATATTTGCGCGCTGTGGGAGCCGCACTTGATTTGGATGGATATGAGAATGCCCGTGATGGATGGGTACGAGGCTACAAAACAGATAAAAACTACTACTCAAGGGCAAGCAGCGGCGATTATCGCTCTGACTGCTAGTGTTTTGGAGGAAGAACGGGCTGTGATTCTTTCGGCGGGTTGTGATGATTTTATGCGGAAACCGTTCCGAGAGGAAGATATATTTATGGCAATTAGCAAACACCTAGGAGTACGCTATATTTATGAAGATCCAGCAGCAGCAAGTGTGGTGGGTTCCGGGGACGACCGTCAGGAAGTGATGACATCAGGGGCGATCGCCTCTCTACCCGCCGAATGGGTAGCTGCATTCAAGCAAAATATTTTGAGTGTGGATATGGAGGCGATCGCCTTTTCCATAGAACAAATTCGCACTGTCAACTCCTCTCTAGCTGACAGCCTGCAAGATAGCATTAATAATTTTGAATACGAAAGCATTTTGAGCCTAATTACTAACAGCGAGGATAACTAAAATGGACATGATTGCAAATCCCAAAAAAAACCATCAAGGCAATATTTTAGTAGTTGACGATACCCCAGAAAACCTGCATCTTCTCTCAGGAATTTTAAGCAAAAAAGGCTATCAAGTTCGCCCCGTTCCCAGCGGAAAACTCGCACTTTCGGCCGCTCAGAGAATCCCCCCAGATTTGGTGTTGCTGGATATTATGATGCCAGAGATGGACGGCTATGAAGTGTGTCAGCAACTGAAAGCTGAGGAGGCAACAAAAGACATTCCGGTTATTTTCATCAGTGCGATTAACGACGTGATGGATAAAGTTAAAGCTTTTGCCGTGGGGGGAGTAGATTTCATCACTAAACCCTTTCAACTGGAAGAAGTTTTAGCCCGCATTGAAACTCATTTAAAAATTTGTTCTCTGCAAAACAGTTTGCAAGAAAGAAATGAAGATTTAGCAACTGCGATCCAACAACTGCAAGCAACCCAAGAGCATTTGATTCAATCGGAAAAAATGGCTGCCCTCGGACAACTGATTGCTGGCATTGCCCACGAAATCAATACCCCCCTTGGAATTATCGGTTCTTCTATAGATAACATTGCTAATTTTTGGGAAGCAAATTTAGAACATTTACCAAAATTTTTCCAAGAAATTTCTTCCCAAAGCCAAGTTTATTTTTTAAACCTGCTCTACAGGTCTTCCATAGATAGAGAAACTATATTTACTAGCAAAGAAAAAAGAAAAATTAAGCATAATTTAGTAGTTTATTTGACAGAAAAAGAAGTAGAAAAGCCAGAGGAAATTGCCGACACCTTAGTAGATATGGAAATCTACGATGATATCGAACAGTTATTACCACTTTTTCAACTGCCAGATTGGGAAAGAGTTTTAAACACTGCCTATCAATTTACCACTTTTAAAAAAAGTATTAGTTTAATCCAAAGAGCGACAGCGAAGTCGGGAAAAGTAGTATTTGCGTTGAAAAGTTATGCTCATTTTGATATTAAGCAAGAAAAAATAGAAGCCAATTTACATGAGGGAATTGAAACGGTTTTAACCCTTTATCAAAATCAACTGAAACAGGGGATAGAAGTTGTGAGAAAATATGGCGATTTACCCAAAATCGTTTGCTATCCAGATGAGTTAAATCAAGTCTGGACAAATCTAGTTCACAATGCTCTCCAAGCCATGAATTATAAAGGGACTTTGACTATTGAAACTATGTGTCGAGATGATTGCATTTTGATAAAATTTATTGATAATGGCAAAGGTATTCCCCCAGAAATTATTCCCAAAATTTTTCAGCCTTTTTTTACAACTAAAGCGGCGGGGGAAGGTAGCGGTTTGGGATTAGATATTGTCAGAAAAATTATTCAAAAACATCAGGGAGAGGTTAGTGTAGAGTCCGTACCGGGGGAGACTATATTTACAGTATCGTTACCAATATATTAAAATAAGAGGGACGAGGCCTAGGCTGCTGCCGATGGGGAATGAATCAGGTACATTGAAATTAAGCAGGAATATATCGACTAAAATGAAAGCACAGAGGAGAGAAAAAGATGAGTAAACCTGTAATTGTTTGTGTTGACGATGAGGCTGATATCTTGAATACTCTGAAGATGCAGCTTAAAAATGAATTTAAAGATAATTATTTTTATGAACTCGCTGAAAGTGGTGATGAAGCTTTAGAGGTAATTGAGGCTTGTCAGGGAGAGGATCTCGTGATCGTGGTGGTTTCTGATTGGTTGATGCCGGGAATTAAAGGGGACGAACTTTTAATTAAAATTCACGAAAAACATCCTAAAATTGTGAAGGTGATGTTGACTGGACAAGCAGACCCAGCAGCAGTTCAACGGGCTGTTGAACACGCTGATTTATATTGCTGTTTATACAAACCTTGGAAGGGGGAAGATTTGATAAAAACTATCAAATCAGGGCTGGCTAAGTTATGAAAAAACCTGTGATTGTTTGTATTGATGACGAACCTGATGTTTTGAACAGTTTAAAAATAGAACTGAGAAAGGCGATCGGCGATCGATGTATTATTGAAACGGCGGAAGGGGGTGAAGATGCTTTAGAATTGCTGGCAGATTTGCAAGCAGATGAGTATGAAATAGCTTTAGTGCTTTCTGATTATATCATGCCGGATATTAAGGGAGATGAACTGCTGAAGCGAATTCACGAACGCTCCCCTGATACCCTGACAATTATGCTGACTGGTCAAGCTGATTTGGAAGCTCTTAGCAATGCGATTAAGTATGCTAAATTGTATCGCTATATCCCTAAGCCTTGGCTAAATGAAGATTTGAAGTTGACAGTGGTAGAAGCAGTTCACAGTTACTTGCAAGACCAAAAATTAACTGATGAAATTATCAAGCGGCAAGAAGCAAACATCGAGTTAAAGAGAGTAAATGAGGCTTTATCTGCTAGTGAAAGCCAACTCAATCAATTTTTAGAAGCTTTGCCAGTGGGGGTATCGGTTTACAATTCCGATGGATCGAGTGCCTATTTTAATCGCACGGCGAGGGAATTGCTGGGTGCAGAGGCTATCCCGGAAAGTAGGGCGGAACAATTAGCAGCAACTTATCAACTGTATGTGGCCAATACTGATGAGCTATATCCCCCTGATAATCTCCCAATTTTGCGGGCTCTGGGAGGAGAATTTGTCAGGGTTGATGACGTAGAACTCCGCCAAAATGGCAAGAGTGTGGCGCTGGAAATCAGCACTACGCCAATTTTTGACATCAACGGCAATGTTTCCTATGCGATCGCGACTTTTCAAGATATTAGCGATCGCAAACAAGCAGAAAAAGTCGTAGCAGAGTACCAGCGCACCTTAGAATCACAAATTCAGGAACGAACAGAACAACTACAACAAGCAAAAGAAGCAGCCGAAGCAGCAAACATAGCTAAAAGTACCTTTTTAGCAAACATGAGTCACGAGTTGCGAACTCCCCTCAATGCCATACTTGGATTCGCCCAAATCATGGAACCAAGTCCCAATCTCACCCGCGAAAACCGAGACAATCTCAGAATTATTCACCGCAGTGGCGAACATTTACTGACTCTGATCAACCAAGCCTTAGACTTATCCAAAATTGAAGCCGGGAGGATGTCGATCGAAGCTACAAGTTTTGACCTTTACAGACTCCTAGAAGAGTTGGAAGATATGTTCCAATTCCGAGCAGAAAATCAAGAAGTGAACTTAATTTTTGAACGCTCTTCCCCGGTGCCACAGTACATACAAACCGATCAGATAAAATTGAGGCAAGTCCTGATTAATCTCCTGAGCAATGCAATTAAATTTACCCAAATTGGTCGCGTTGTAGTCAGAGTTAAGCGACTGGAAGAAGGACAACCAAGTCAAATAAAATATGCAAGTGACAGGGTTGGAGAAAATGAAATTATTCCTGAATTAAATTCAATAAATAATGATAGTATATTTCCTCAGAATGCCCCGGATAAAAATCCAAAGCAGACTCTAGCAGCTAGTGAGACTAGAAATAATTCTATTTGTTTTCTTGTGTTTGAGGTAGAAGATACAGGAGTGGGAATTTCTCCCGAAGACTTAGGCAATATTTTTACAGCTTTTGTACAAACCGCATCAGGTCAGAAAACCCAAAAAGGCACCGGCTTAGGATTAACTATTAGCCGCCAATTTGTACGACTTATGGGTGGCGACATTACCGTAGAAAGTGAACTGGAACGAGGTTCTCTTTTTAAATTCGAGATTCCAGTCCATCAAGTTGAAGCCTCAGCGATGCCGGCTGCGAAAATCAACTATGAAATTATTGGCTTGCAGCCCAATCAACCTCAATATCGGATTTTAATTGTGGACGATGGGGAGGACAATCGTCAACTATTAATCAAAATGCTTTCTCCCTTGGGTTTTGCACTGCAAGAAGCCAGTCATGGCATGGAAGCATTAGAAATCTGGGAAACTTGGCAACCACATTTGATTTTCATCGATTTGCGAATGCCGGTGATGGACGGTTATGAAGCTACGAGAGAAATTAGAGCCAGAATCCAGCAAAGAAGAGAAGGACTACCAGGGGCGGTGGAGATAAATGTGGAGAGCAATATTTTGACTCCAGAATTACCCATTCCGAAGATTATTGCCTTAACAGCTAGTACAATAGAAGAAAGACGCTCCTTTGCTTTATTGGTTGGCTGTGATGACTTTATCAACAAACCTTTCCGTAAAGTAGATATATTGGATAGCCTCAACCAACATTTGGGCATAGAGTATATTTATCGCCCCACTGGTTCGAGTCTAAGTGGAAATGATGAAATCGGCGAGGGAAATATTCTTTCTGATTCAGCAGGCAGTTTTGCCCCTGCTTCTGTGCCCAAACTGCCTGCTGAATGGATAGATAATATGAAGCAGGTCATCCGCAGTGCCGACTTGGATTTAATTGCTAGCACCATCGAGGAAATTAGGATGATTCGTCCTGAATTTGCCGATATTCTTCAACATCATCTAGATAATTTTGATTATCAGAAAATATTTAATTTAATTAGTGAGGAAGAGGAATCACAAAATGCCGATGAATCCAGACAAAACTGATCGTTATCAAGCCGATATTTTAGTAGTTGACGATACCCCAGACAACCTACGTTTGTTGATTAGAATTTTGCAAAAACAGGGGTACAAAGTTAGACCTGTAACTAACGGTTTTTCGGCTTTAGAGGCTATTCAATCTAGCCAGCCAGATTTAATTTTGTTAGATATTATGATGCCGGATATTAGCGGTTATGAAATATGTCAACAATTGAAATCTAGCCCGGATTTCAATGAAATTCCTATTATTTTTCTTAGTGCCCTTGAAGATGGATTAAATAAAGCCAAAGCGTTTGAAATTGGTGGTTCCGACTATATCACAAAACCTTTCCAGGTGAAAGAAGTATTGGCGCGAGTTAACAATCAACTGATTGTCCGTTCCTTGCAGATGCAGTTGCAAGCAAAAAATCATAAATTGACCGAACAAAACGACCAATTGCAAGAGGAAATTATCGAACGTAAACGGGTTGAAGCAGAAACTTCTTTGTTATTGAAAGCTACTCAAGCTATTAGCAAAGCCGAGGATTTTGAATCGGCGATTGATGTAATTTTAAGGTTAATTTGCGAAACAATCAACTGGAATTTGGCGGAAGCGTGGATTCCAGACAATGATGGTCAAATTTTAAAATGTGCTAGAGGTATGTATGCTAGTGATTTGAGTTTTGCGGAATTCCGAAAAACGAGTTTTCCTTTAACTTTTGCCCCTGGTGTGGGAATGCCTGGTCGGATTTTCCTATCCCAGCAGCCGGAATGGATTGAGGATGTTTCTCAAGTTGAATCAGAAGTTTTTCTGCGTTTTCAAATTGCAGCAAATGTTGGTTTAAAAGCTGCCTTCGGTTTCCCCATTTTGGCTGACGATCAAGTGTTAGCTGCGATCATTTTTTATTGTGACAAGAGTCTTGAATGTCAGCCGCGATTGTGGGAATTATTTAGTGCGGTTGCGACTCAGCTAGGTGCGTTGATTAAGCGCAAGCAAGCTGAGGAAGCGCTGAGATTGGAGCAAAAACAAACAGAGAGATTGCTGCTGAATATTTTGCCAAAACCCATCGCCCTCCGTTTGCAAAAGGAACAAAAACTGATTGCCGATCATTTTGATGAAGTGAGCGTTTTGTTTGCGGATTTGGTGGGTTTTACGGAGTTTTCTGCCCACAAAAGTCCGACGCAGTTGGTAGAAATTTTGAATGGAATTTTTTGTGAGTTTGATAGGTTGTCTGAGTCACGCGGATTGGAAAAGATTAAGACTATTGGGGATGCTTACATGGTGGTGGGCGGTTTACCAACACCGCGAGAGGATCATGGGGAGGCGATCGCACTTTTAGCCCTAGAGATGCAAGCCACTTTGACTCAGTTTAATCTCAAAACTGGAGAAAATTTTGAATTACGCATCGGCATACACAGCGGTTCGGTGGTAGCAGGAATTATTGGAATTAGCAAGTTTAGCTATGATTTGTGGGGTGACACTGTTAATGTTGCTTCGCGGATGGAGTCCAATGGAATCTCAGGTAAAATTCAAGTGACGGCGGCAACTCATGAGCTTTTGAAAGATAAATTTGTTTTAAAACAAAGGGGGATGACTGACTTTAAAGGCAAAGGGAAAATGTTGACTTACTGGCTGCTAGACAAGTGTTAAAATATAAGTGGTTAATTTTTTTAAGTAAAGATCTATTAATATTAAAATTAGATTGAACTTCCGCTTGATGAGGGCTAATAATTTGCAAACCGTTGAAACCAAATCACCGACAGCATTAAAAAAAGTGCTAGTTATTTTAATGTCATTGCTAGGAGTAGCAATACTGTCGATCGCCCTTTTTATAGCCATTCCCGGAGAAAAAACCATGTTTGCTGGAAAAAGACCTACCAATATCGGTATTCAGTCAGGAAAACTCGCACCTTGTCCCACTTCCCCCAACTGTGTCAGCAGCTTTAGTCAAGATGCGGAACACAAAATTGAGCCTTTGACATACAATTCGACACCCACAGTCGCCATGGCAAATCTCAAAGGGGCGATCGCCTCCTTGGACAAAACTAAAATTATCGAACAAACAGATAATTACCTCTATGCAGAATTTACCAGTTCCTTGATGGGGTTCGTGGATGATGTAGAATTCTTGCTAGATGAATCAGCAAAAGTCATTCATGTGCGATCGGCTTCACGTCTAGGACAATCCGACTTGGGAGTCAATCGCAAACGGATAGAAACCATCAGAAATCAACTAAATCAACTCTGAACTTCCAAGTTTTAATGGGAGATTTTGCATAGGCCAAGCATGACCGCAGGCAATTTATTAGTAATAACCAGAGATTTACAGCCGTCATGCTTCGCCCCTACGAATATATTTGCAAAACTGAGCTGCACCCCAAGTTTTAATATCGTTTCCGGCTGCATCGGAATGATTTAACCGCAGAGAACACAGAGGACACAGAGGGAGAGAATAGAGATCTGAATCATTCAGATGCTACCGGATTTGATATAACTTTTCCCCAGCCCCTCACCTCACCAATGAGGGGTTTTGGATAAAGTTGAGTGCGGTATTTCCCATACCCCACTGTATTCCTATAGTATTAAGTAGCTTAGATTCAACACTTCCGACTTTAGAGAGAGGGAAAATTACTAATAAATTCTTAGGATGAAGGTAATTAAAAGCATAGGAGAAAAAGACATGGCTCTTCAAAGAATAGAAGAATTTTATCCTAACTATAGGGAAGAAATTTTTGCAGGAGACGACATCAAAGGCTTTGATGTTTATGCAGGTGACTCCGATGAAAAAATAGGGAGCATTTACGACGCTTTAGTTGATGAAACTGGTCGTTTTCGTTATTTAGTAATTGACACCGGGATCTGGATTTTTGGCAAAAAAGTCTTGCTGCCGATCGGCTCTGCTCGTTTCGACTACGGAGCCCGTCGTGTTTATGCAACCGGTCTTTTCAGCAAAGAGCAAGCAGAACAATTACCTGCTTATAATGAATTAGAGCCTGTAGATTACGATCGCGAAGAACAGGTAAGAGACGTATACCGTGGCACCACTGCGCCCGAAACCGCATCAGCCCTTTCTACTACTAACTACGATAGCAGCAACTACAACTACGATTTAGACCGTCCTCTGTACGAGACAAACGAACAGAATCATCAAACCCTCAAACTTTATGAAGAACGGTTAATTGCCAACAAAAACCGTGCCAAAACAGGGGAAGTAGCAGTCGGTAAGCGTGTAGAAACCGAAATTGCACGAGCCTCAGTACCCATCGAAAAAGAACGAGTTGTCATCGAGCGAGTAACACCCGTAGAAGCAGGTAGAGTAGTTTCAGTCGGTGCCGTTGACTTCCAATCCGGTGAAGTTGCACGCATGGAAGTTTACGAAGAAACCGCCGACATTCACAAAGAAGCTTACGTGCGCGAAGAAGTCAGCGTTAGAAAAGAAGTAGTTCGCAGCACCGTGGATGGTGAAGAAACTTTGCGCCGTGAAGAACTCGATGTTCAGACAGATGGAACTCCTGTTGTAGATAACAAATTGTAGATAACAAAATCTAAACCGCCCACTGCCTATTTTAGGGGGATAGATTTAGTGCCAAGTTGGTTTTTTTCAGACCAATTTGTCATCCTCTAAAAACCCCTAAAGGGTGTAATGGGGAACCCCCCCCAGCCCCCCCCAAGGGGGGATAGGAGAAGGTAATGGGGCATTGGTGTCAACTTAAGGTCAAAGGTAGCCACAGACTGCTGTTTGACTATTAAATCTAGATCCCCCCTAGCCCCCCTTAAGAAGGGGGGGATAAGAGTCCGATCTTTCGTCCCCCTTCCCCCATCC